>JAUHWE010000098.1 GCA_030424825.1 Verrucomicrobiia bacterium | reverse complement strand
GTGGAAGTAGGCGATGGAGTTGTGGGCGATCACGTGTCCCGATCCGTAGACTTTGACTCCGTAGTAGGAGTCGAGCAGGTGCGTACCGTAGGGGATGAGGCCTTCCCGGTGGGCTGCCCAGCCGTATACTCGGTAACGGTCATCGCGACCAATCATGACGTTGTCCTGAATAAGAAAGTTCTTGGATCCGGCATATTCTGTCCGAAGGCCTTCACCAACCATCTCAAAACGACAATTGCGGACGGTCAAGTTGCTGGCTCCTGCCAGGTGTTTCCGTCCGGCTTCAAAAACCCGATCGACATTCCGGAAGGTAAGCCCCTGAAAGATGTGATGATCGGTGGCCATGACGTTGAATAAATTGCCCGCTCCCGCGCCATCAAAGATCACTTCACCATCCCCGGCGGCTTCGATTACGATGGGGCGCTCGGCGGTTCCTTTCTGGGTGAACCAGTAGGTTCCATCGAAGGGAATATTGTGCCAGTCGGGATAATTTTTTAGAACACCTTGATAGAGTCCTCCGTGTATCTTGATGATGTCCCCCGGCTGTACGGGGTCTTCACCTACAACATACCAATCGCCTTTGGTGTTTTCCGATCCGTGATAGGCGGAAACCAGACCGGGATAATTCGGTTCTTCTTTTTCTCCGGTATAATATTGCGAATAGACATGCCTCACTCTCCCTCCGCGGAAAGCCTTTGGCTCTGCGCGGGTGGACACCTTGACGACCTTGACGGCTTCTCCCTCGACCCCATCCGGGTCTTCTAGGGTAAAGCGGGCCTCGTATTCGGTACCGGTTTTCAGATCTAAAATGCTTCCCGCAAACATATGGGGAGTGGTGTAGTCGATTCCCGCTCTGCTAATATGCTCATCCCCAATTCTGAGGAGCGGCATTCCTGCTTTCCATTCACTGCCCGATCCGGCGATTCGGTACTCAACCTTTACCGTGGCATTCCGGTTCTTATCACCCCTCTCAATATACCATTCAAATCCCAGATTTTGAAGGGTGGGCGGTTCAATGATAAATTTTCCCGGTCGCACCCCGTTCTGGGCGGAGGCGGTTCCAATGGTAAACGCAATAAGTGAAAGGGAGAGGATGAGCTTGTGCATGAGCAGTTGAAGTTGGAGAAAATTGACAAGGGTGGACACTAAACCAGTGCTTCATTTTTTGAAATGAGAAAAGGGCTTCGATCCACGAGAAGCGATCTAATTTAATGGATTCAATAGCATTGCAGTATCCCGTAAAAGCGGGATGGCCGAATCGTAGGGCTGGTGCTCTCTCTCCAATGAGGAGGGTCAACAGTAAGTCACCATTGACCTGAGAATTGAGTTAACGACGCGGCATCGCGCAAGCGCGAGCCCTACAATGTCAGAGCATCTTCCGGAAATCGTTACTCCAAGCTAAATCCGGCAAACAGGTTGATGATGAAGGGGTCGCTGGATTTGAGGCAATTGCTAATGGCTTCCTGAGCTTCGGCTTTCGGCAAGGCCCCCGTCCGAATGCGATGCATGAGGGCTAGTGCTTGCTCAACGTTGGCGGGTTTAAGCGTCGGATCCGGAATGGCTTTTTGCGGAGCCATCGATCGGATCCAGTCATGGATCAACTCGATGCCGTTTTCATCCATTGTTCTGGCTCCAATCATGGGCATGTGACCTGCACCCAAAGTATTGATACGGTAGTAGAGAATAGAACGGTAGGGGTTTCCGGGTTCGATCAATGAACCGTTTTCAAGGCCAAAGTTCCCTTTCATAGGTTCGTTTAGAATCAATTCCGTTCGCTCATTGGGGACCCCGAGATTCATCATAGAGGTAACGCCCGCCCCTCCGGAAACACGGTGGCAGTGGGCGCAATTGGCGTGTATCCATGATCGTGCCCGCGTATTTAATGGAGCGGTTTCATCCATTGGATTGGCCGCCTTTTGAAAGGTCGCCGCCTCTAGGAATTCGTTGTTTACGAGATCCAGCGCCCGGAATCGATCTAGTTGTCCATCTCGGTCTATTTGTCCGGGGTAAAACGCGAGGGGTCGATTGAAGTTGCTTCCATGGCAGCGCACGCATTCGCTGCGAGCGGGGAAATGGTAGGGCTTTTCATCTATAATAGTATCCAATCCTTCCTTGGGCACTAAAACCGCATCGGTTTGGTCCGCATTCCATCGATAGCTGTATCCGTTCCAGTACCCGTCGAAATGTAAAATCTGGGTTTCGATGCGCTTGCCGTTATTGTGTATCGTTTTCGCAAGGACGGTATCCGTCGGTTGCCGATAACCCATAAGGGGTATTTCCTCTCGGTAGTTGACATAGGCTTCAATGCTGCCCTTTCCCGGCAAGCCGATCCAATAGCGCGATTCGAGGCCGTCCTGCCAGGTCGGCGCATTGATGCTGAAGGGATACACGCCCGGCGAAGGGACCTCTTTTATGACATCGCTAAAGAGTCCGGATTCGCTAAGAGACTGAGGAAATTTATTGGGTTGAGAACGCTTTTCTGCCGGGACGAGACGGTGAAGTTGACCATCTACCGGATAATCCAGAAATATCAGATCGCCTTCTGGGTCTTGCCCAAAGGTGACAATGGTTTTTCGTGTATCCGCAATCAGGTCATTTCGAGTGACTTTCTGGCCGTCCCAATACAACGCCCATACCCGGCCCGTGATGTAGTCGCCGTATAGGTAGGCACCTTGTAGCTCGGGTATCCGAGAGCTTGTGACAAAGTAGCCACCTGTGATGGAGGCCCCTTCGACGTGTGAGTAGTAGGCGGTTGGCGGGACAATGGGGGTGGGGCCCTGAGCGAGATCCGACCGGAGTGGAACCGGACCTTCCATGATCGGCCATCCGAAGTTGTTACCCTTCTCGACACGGTAGACCATTTCCCAAGCTTCCCAGCCCACGTCACCGGTCCAGATGTTTCCGGTTTCGGGATGGAAGGAAAACTTCCAAGGATTGCGGAACCCGTAGGCCCAGGTCTCTGGCCTCGCGTCAGGAATGTCGAGAAAGGGGTTGTCGTCCGGAATGTGGTAGGGCAATCCAGGGTCATTCCGCCTGACATCGATCCGGAGAATCTTGGAGCCCCATTTGGCTAAGTCCTGTCCCATGTCGTAACGGTCGGGTGGCGACGGAGCGGCGAGGTCGCCGACTGAAATATAGAGCATGCCGTCGGGGCCAAACTGAATGTCGCCACCGACGTGACCTTGTCCCTTGAACTCGAAGAGATCTTCACGGCTTTCGGGAAGCAACTGGAGGTCCGAGTCCAGTTTGAAGCGGCTAGCGCGCATCATGCGGAATCCTCCGTGATCTTCTGTATTGTAGTAGATGAAGGCTTCTCGTGTTTTCTTGAAATCTGGGTGAAAGGCCAGCCCGAGAGCGTTCATGAGGTCGGGTATCATGTCCCGCAAATCACCTGCGGGTGTGGCAGCGTCCGGTTGGGCGCTAAGATCGGCGGGAAGCCACCAGATCTTTCCGTACTGCTCTAGGATGAAAAGCTTGTTCTCGGATTCGAGCAGGGTGATATCGAGGCCGTTTGTGAACGAGATGTGCGGCCAAATCACCTCGGCTCGGTAGGCCGGTGGGGGTTCCGGTGAACCATGGATTTGAGAGGTCGTCCAAGGGATTCGCTCTGCGTTCCCAAAGGTGTAGATAGAAAGAAAAAGAAGGGTGAAATAAAACGAGTATGGCATCAGGGTAATGAAATGCTTTTATAAATACCCAAGGGATGCTCCCAATGTCGAATTTTTAAAATCAGAGAAAACTCAAATACGCGTTCTTGGGAAATACTTCGAGCTATCCTGTAGATACGGGATGCCGAAAATGTTGGAGGGGCGTCATTCCGGATGTTTCCGGCTGAACGATACTCGATTACGCTCTCGGACGAGAGTTCAGTATCGGAGATGGCAGCGGTTGAGGTGATTCTTAAAGATTGGAGTATCGGGGGAAGCTCGACGTTATTCTGGAGTAGAGGACTCCCTCGATTCAGACAAGGTAGGGCAAGGGAACGTGCTGGGCAAAGCCTGCAAGGCGATGACTGGTCCCGCTCCGCGGCAGCGCATCATCCCTTCTAGTATTACAGCCCTTGTATAAACAAGGGATCACTTGGCAGGCCAAACTTCACTGGCTGGGTTTTACAGTGTAGACGATCTCCACTTTCTCGATGAAGCCTTTGGCCCTGAGTTCGGGACGAAGGGTGTTGAGCCAGAGCTCGCTCTCGTAGAAGCCGGCTCGCTCGGCGGCCATGTTTTTCTTATTTGAATACTGGCGCGACCAGACGAAAAGATTCTCGTCCTCGAGTGTGCGGTAGGCCGATAGGATCTTTATGCCGGCTTTTTCTTGAGGCTCGACCAGCTTGTCGTGAAAGAAGCGTTCCCACTCGTCCATCTTGCCGGGAGCGATTTTATACACTCTGACTTCGATGATCGGTTCTTCGTGATGGGCGGCAAAGACGGATGTTTGAGAGTAAAGGATCATGGAAGCCATGACCAGTAGGGGAAGTATTGTTCGATTGAGAGATTTCATAGGGAATGAGGTTTTGGGTGGTGGGTTGATTGTAGGGGCGTCGCTTGCGGCGTCCGCAGAGAGAATATTTAACTTTACCATCTGCGGTCGCCGCAAGCAACGCCCCTACATGTTTCGACTAAATCCAATATATTTCGAATTGGCGAGTATTCATTCTCTATTCACGTTGCCCATCCGGCAGTCCCACTTCGCGGCTGTCTCTCTTGCGGGCGAGGGTGAAACGATGGACGGGCTTTTCGGTACGAACCTGCTCAAGCCAGAAGACGCCGTCGTAGGGGTGGCTGTTACCACGGGTGGATACGAAATCGAGGTCGCCATCCTTGTCGAGGTCGATGGGTACGAACTGGTCGAACATGCCGCGGATGCGACGGGAGATGTCGTGGCGAATCCAGTTGCCGGTTGGCTCACCCGGATTCTCGAACCAGGCGAGTCGACCCAGCTGATCGTTAACGGTCTTGTCTTTCCCATCGTGGTCACGGGGAGAACCGCTGTAGGTGCCTGCCATAACATCCATATGACCGTCGGAGTTGATATCGGCGACCACGATTCCGATCCCGTTGTCCGGATCCTTGGCTCCAATGGGGTGAAGATTCCAGGGTTTCCGGAAGTCGTCAGGTTGTTCTAGCCAGCCGAAACGCCTCTTGTAGGGACTGTGGTAGACAACTATGTCGAGTCGGCCGTCTTTGTTGAAGTCATGGAAATCCAAATTGACTCCAGTGATCGGATACGGTTCCCCTCCCTCCACCGCATTGATTCGGTGTTCCCGAAAGGAGATGGGATCCGTACCCAGATTCTCGAACCAGACAATCCGTTCCTCGCCGCGTGAGCCCCCAAGTATGTCGAGATCTCCGTCACCATCGAGATCGACCGGTCTCGCGTTTTCGGGAATATCCACTTGGGTGAGTTCGTGCTCCTTCCAGCTATCCTGTTCTAAGGGATCTCCGGTGATTTCGAACCATGAAATGGGCGACAGTGTATTGGTGCGCAATCCGGGCAACTGTTTACCTTTGTTGGGTGCGGTTAATTCCGGCTTTCCATCGCCATTGAAATCAGCGAAGAAGACTCGAATAAATGAGCCCCGGTTCGCTGTGATATTTGGAATGATTCGTTCCCATTTGCTAGTACGAATGTCTTTTCCCGGATTCTGAAAATAGATGAGATGTTCAATCTCGCAGGCAGCAATAATATCGGGCCAGCCGTCACCGTTGACATCGGCGATGGAGGTATCTTCTGCCGCGCCCGCTTCGGGTCCCTGCGCTAACGTGACGAGCTCCCATTCGTCCGGATCGGCGGAGCCAAATGCCAAGCGAATGTGTCCATCGCCGACCCCGTCGTATTCGACATCGGACTCGTGGACGGAAATGACATCCGGATAGCCGTCCCGGTCCAGGTCTGCTACTTGTACGCCGTCGCTCCCGCTTAGATTAATATTGTTGGTTTCGGCCGTGTCGATGAGATGTTCCTTCCAGGAGATGTATTGACCGTCTGAGGACGTGGCCTCGGTCAAGCGTGAAGCCACGGGCAGATTTTCGCCAGAGCCGGGCTCATTGGTTTGAGGGGTGCAAGAGACAGTGAGGAAGCCAAGGAAGAAGAGTAGGTAAGCGGAAGGAGGCTTTGCTTTGTTCATGAGTATTTTGGAAATTTTATAGGGAGGGTCTCGAAATGTCGGGGCGTCGCTTGCCCGTTCGAGAACCTCAGGGCCATGAGCCTGTCGAATGGCGGCGACCGCAGTTCTGGCGAAGTAGGGCCAGCGCTTGCGCTGTGCCGCAGTAGTAACAAATTTCTGAAACGACGCGGCGAGGCGCAAGCGCCAGCCCTACGAGAAACGAATTGCGGAGTGACGGTCTTTGCATAAATAGCTCTATAACGTTCTCTCCTCTAGGATTTTTTGTATTTGCGCTTTAGGTACATCAAGATTGTCTATGTTGCTACGCATCCATTGAGTAAAATCCTTTTCGATTTCGTCACTCCAGTCACCCGTATCGATTTGGCCGGGAGTATAGACACCAGACTTGAGCCTCTCGAACCCAAAGGCATCCTTGAGCCGAATGAATTCGGCCCGTTCGACCACTTTTTCGGCAAGGTGTGGGGGAATCACTACAACTCCTTCCCGTTTGCCTAGAATGACATCGCCTGGAAACACGGCCACGTTCCCAATGTTGGTGGGAATGTTGATACCCATGATCATGGAGGCCCAGTAGTAACCGGGATTCCAATTGCGGACGAATGCATTGAAACCTTCAATTGACTCCAGTTGCTCTAAGTCTCGAACCTCACCGTTGACAAGAACTCCATTGCCCGTTTTCGCGTAGATGGAGCTAGCAAGATTGCCTCCTATGATGGGGCCGCCGATTTCCCGGTTGTATACATCTGCGACGTAAATGTCCCCTTGGTTAAGCATGTCAATCGGCCAGGATACCTGGTTGCCGATGCGCCCTTCCTCTTTGCCGATTTCGTTGGTAACGACGTTAGCCGCTTTTCGTAGTGGCATATAGGTGACAGTAAGCGCTCTTCCGCATAGCGTTTTACCGGGATGAACCATTTTCCACCCACGTTCGTACTGGTATTCATAACCTTCGTTTCGCAGGACTCCCCATGCTTCCTCGATGTTGACTAACTTCATTCTCTCGATGATGTCGTCGGGAACCTTGGGTCGTCCGTCTGGAAAGCGTTCGCCTTTCCACTCGGAAGTGTAGCGAACCAAATCCTCTTTGCTCATTTTAAGAGGCATAGAGAGTGCGGAATGGGAAAGGATCAGAGAGCTGATCAATACGACTAGGAGAGCGGAGAGACGATTTAGGTTCATTGGGATTTCGCTGTTGGGAGTTAGGAGATTGTCCAATAATTCGGATAATATTTGTTTCTAATGTAGGGGCGCCGCTTGCGGCGACCGCAGAGGAAAAATAAAACGTTGCCATCCGCGGTCGCCGCAAGCGACGCCCCTACAAAATATTCGACTGATTGGACAGTCTATGGGAGATGGTTGATTATTGTGTGGTTTGATGGAGGGAATGCAATTGGGGTTTCGATAAATTTTGCTCGAACTGCTTACGCGGCGGGCCCGGAGGTCCTCGACCTACCTTTCGTTCGACTGACAAATGTGGATCTAGGGGATGGGGTCCCGTATTTAGGGGATGGTCAAAGCCATTGCGTTCGGTCATCGTGTTCGATCTAAGATACTGATACTTCTTCGAGACGAAATGCCCCCTTTGCACACAATAGCTCGCAAGCTTCTGGTTATCCTCTTGGTTAGCGTCCACGTCTGGATTGCTGCCGCGAGTCCGTGGGATCTAGAGAATCTCTACCAAGCGCCGGCTTGGGAAGAAACGGTCATAGCCGCAAAGCCGGGAGTGAAGAGCCTCTTGTACGACGCGATTCCAGTGGAGGGTAGGCGAGTTCAGGTATTCGCCTATTTTGGGACGCCGACAGGAATTTCGCCGGAGGGTGGTTGGCCCGCAGTTGTCTGTGTTCATGGAGGCGGAGGAACCGCGTTTGATGAATGGGTTAAGAAATGGAACGACCGCGGTTATGCAGCGATCAGCATGGACTTGGAAGGACACTATCCGATTCGAGAAACAGAGGACCGGCGTAGCCCTCGCATTCCGACGGAGCATCCTGGACTGCATCGGCTGGGGATCTTTCAGAACTACGACGATCCGATTGGGAAGCAGTGGTACTATCATGCGGTCGCGCAAGTGATCCTGGCCCACTCGCTCATTCGGTCCTTTCCCGAAGTCAATCCGGACAAGATTGGAATAACAGGTATCAGCTGGGGTGGGACACTTACGAGCACGATCATGGGCGTGGATGACCGCTATCAATTTGCCATACCGGTCTATGGGTGTGGCTTTCTGCCGGACTCGGATGGGAATCAAGGCCTTGCCATCAAGCCGGGCCGCTATACGGAAGTGGTAAATCAGTTTTTCGACGGGTCTGCGTATTTCGATAACGTGAAGATCCCAACGCTTTGGGTTAATGGGACCAACGATAAACACTTCCCGATGCCCTCAACGCAGCTATCGTCGCGAGCGGTTCAGGGTCCGGCGACGTTGCGTTACGAATTACGAATGCGGCATGGACATGGACCCGGATGGGAGCCGGAAGAGATTTACGCTTTCGCCGATAGCGTTGTGAAGCAGAGCGCGCCGCTTGTTCAATTTGGTGCTATCCAAGAAAAAGGCGGTCAGGTCTCGGTCGACTATGAATCCGCAGCGGGACTATCAGAGGCAAAATTCTACTATACTTTGGATACAGGATTGTGGCCGGAACGAAAATGGGAATCCATTCCCGCGCGAGTTGCAGGGAAAACGTTGCTCGTAAAGATTCCAGCTGCGACGGTTGCGTGCTACTTTGCGGCATCGGATGATCGTGGGTTGATGACGAGTTCAGAGTATCTTCTTCGATCGCGCCGCTAATCAACCCGTAGGGGGCTAAGCTATCCGAGGCAACGAACTCGGTGCCGATTCAACCCCGAACCGCTTTCCGATTCTGCGGGTTGAATATAATTCGATTGTTCCGATCCGATTCGTGGATTAGGTGGTGGGAGATTAAAATGATCAGACTATTGTGGATTGCGGCCTTTGGATTGGCGGCGTGGATACTGGCCCAGCTGCCAATGGAAGGGGTGGTGCAGTCCGTTGCCCAACTGAGTCTGGCGCAGTGGCTGTTGTGGGTTTGTCTGAATCTGTTGGTGATCGCCCTGCTTACGGGTCGCTGGCAGGTATTGACTCGGGCCATGGGCGTAGCGGTTCGCTTTTTCCAGCTGCTGCGGGTTCGTCAGGCCGGACAAGTGATCAGTTTCGTGACGCCAGGCCCTCAATTCGGGGGCGAACCGCTGCAGGTTCATTGGTTGTGGAAACGCTGTGGTCTGTCGGGACACGCAGCCCTTCTCGCAGTGGGACTGGATCGTTTTTATGAGCTCTGGATCAATTTTGCGGTGCTCCTGCTCGCGGTTTTGGCGTTGGCAGCTTCCGCTGGGACGAGCCTTGTTGATTGGCAAACCATTGCCCTCATTCTCTCCGGGCTTGTGGTAACGCTGGCGCTTTTCGCCTGGTTCCTGCTGCGGCAGCCGCAACGCATTCGTGCTTGGATCGAAGGCCTTACGCGACCTTGGCAGAAGCATCCGCGTCTGGGTCAGCTCCCCACTCATTGGACTCAATTGCACGAGTCCCTTCAATCGATCGTCAGGGAGAATCGTCTGGCTTTGAGTCTGGCACTGGGGCTGTCATTGCTTGGCTGGGCGGGCATGATCGCGGAGTTCTGGCTGTTGCTGTGCTTCGTCGATTTGGAATTCGATCTGACCACGTTTGTATTTCTTTTCACCGTGATGCGACTCGCCTTTCTGCTACCGTTGCCCGGTGGCGTCGGTAGTGTCGAGGCGGGATTGTTCTGGGCATTTTCTGCTTTGGGCCTACCGCTGCCTGCCGCGACGGGTCTGATCGCGTTGATGCGTTTGCGAGATGTCCTCGTGTTGTCAGTCGGGGCTCTAACGTTGCCGGGGATGTCAATTGCCGCCAAAGTCGATTGAATAAGATGCCCAGCAGGACTCGTTCTCCCATAATCGCACCGAGAAGCGTCCCTTGCCTGGGGGGGTGATTGTATCCAATAACCTGGTGCAAAGGATACGGCTGAAATGCTCGATGCTGGGATTGATCCCTTCGAATTCGGGCAGCTCGTTGAGCAGGCTCTCGCCGAAGTAGTCGATGACAACCTGCATCTCCTCTTCAATTTTAACGATGTCCACTAGGTAGCCATGCTGATCGAGCTCAGCTGCTTCCAGTTGAACTTGTAAGACGTAGTGGTGGGAATGGGGATCGTTTTCCGAGCCCCAGTCACCGCCGATTAAAAAGTGTCGGGCAATGAAATCCTTTTTTACTGCGAGGGAGTACATGGCTAATTTTGTCTGATTCCGGATCGGTTTGGTCGATTCAATCCTGATAGTTAAAAACGATTTGCAGGGTGTCTTCCGATGAACCGTCCAGTAGACGGTAGGCTTCAGCGGCTTCGGATAGAGGCAGGCAATGACTGATGAACTGTTCGGGATGAAGCTTTTTTATCCTGTCCCAGGCCACAGCGAAGCGTCGCTCCTTGTTCCAGCGGCCTCTCAGCTCGGGGGCGATCGTGCTGACCTGACTGCTGACAATAGCGATACGATTGCGATGAAAGTGCTCCCCTAAACTAATCGCGGCGGTCTTGCTTCCATACCAACTGCCGACCACAATGCGGCCCGAAAACCCGCACAGCTCCAACGCCAAATTCAACGCTTCCGGCACACCGGTCAGTTCCAGCACGATGTCGGCCCCGCCTCGGGGTTGATCGAGCTGTAGTTGATCTTTCAGGACTTTGAGGTCCGCTGGGTCATCGGGCTGAAAGCTGGCCATGGCCCCGGCCTGTTTGCCCTTTTCTCGCCGCTGGCTCATCCGGTCTAGGGTATACAACGCGTTCAGTGGAAACTCAGCCAGAATTCCGCTTACCAGTAATCCGAG
>JAUHWE010000775.1 GCA_030424825.1 Verrucomicrobiia bacterium | reverse complement strand
TTTCACCGGAAGGTCCGGGCGGGCCGCCTCCTTGTCCCCTCCCGTCTGCTGGTCGATGCCGGGTCCGAATCCGCCCACCGTCACGAAAATCCCTTTTCGCTCCGAAGCCGTGGTCCGGTAGACCTTGAGCCGCCCCTTCGCCTTTCCACTGCCCAGGATTTCGGCGCTCGACGGAACGTCAATTTGAGGCTCGATGTCCATCACCGAGTCCGGAGCTTTCGCCCACAGCATAGGGCTAGGGCAGGAGAAAAACAGAGTAGCGAGAATAGTCAGGATGCAAGGCTTCATAGAACGATGGGAAAGCGCCAGAACAAGGGACCACTTAAGAGGGAGGCTCCGATCGGTCGAATCGAATCGCCAATTTGAGTCCAACCCTAACATATGAGCTCCATCCTAGATCCACTTCCCCCGCACACAAGCTTAGAAAACCTGCTAAGATATATGGCCCAAGGCTTTAGGAAACGTCCTGACTGAAGCGTCTTCCGCGTGTACCGAAAGCTCGGTGGGTGACGTTCCCCCCGAATGGAGCCTCCTTAGCCCCCTATTCGGGAACGGTTGCTAGCTCCCCGACGAGGTCTCGTCGTAGCCACGTCGCAAGGCAGCGTGGTTCGCTTCGCCACCTCCGAGTCATTCCTCACCCCCCGCTGGTTAGAATCAGCACAATTCCGGCTAGGATTCCGAGAATGCAAGGGAGCTTGGATAGGAACAGCTTCTCCCGGAAGATCAGCGTCCCGGCGAAAAAGGTGACTAGGATTGAACCGCGTCGGAGACAAGCGATGATCGACACCATAGCGTCCGGCTCCGCGAGGGCCCGGAAATAGACAAAGTCCGCCAGCAGCAGAGTTAGCCCCGTCAGAGGAATGCTCCAGCGCCAGTGAAATGTCGAACGGGTCCACCATCCCCGCAGCCAGCCCACCGCGGGCGGAAGCATGAAGAGGAACAGGTAGATCGAAAACCAGGCTTGAACCGTTGACGGAGAAAATCCGTAATGGGCCAGCAAATACCGATCGTACAATCCCGAAGAGGCGCTCAGCAGAACCCCTGTAAAGCCAAGCCAAACCCATCGATTACTTCCAAAGCGAATTCCCTCTCGTTTGCCAACCACCGAAAGGGCAACGAAAAACCCAAGCGTGAGTGCAATCCCGAGCCCTTGCTGCAAGGAGGGAGTCTCGGCAAAGAGAAGGAATGCTCCCATAATCGTAAATATCGGTCCAATTGCCCGGAAATTACCGATGATGGTAATCGGCAAATGCTTCACTGCGAAGTATCCAAAAAGCCAGGAAGACCCCACGATGGCGGACTTCAGAAACAGCATCCCATGCTCCGCCAAACTCAGCGAATCCACGAAAAACGCTGTCCCCACCAACCGTTCCGGTACCATTTCCGAGACCACCACCAGCGGCGCCCACACCAAAGCCGCCGTGAGATTGGAAATTAGCAACACAGGAAACACCGCGTTCCCCGTCACCGAGCCCTTCTTGAAAAGATCATAGACCCCGATCAGCAACCCTGACACCACACCCAAATACAGCCAGCTCACAACGTTTGGAAATTAGATCGCTTCACAGATACCGACCGTTAAACGGGCCCACCCACAACGCAATCGGAATTCATCTCGCAAACTTTATTCCTCAAAACTCAGCCGCGTCCATCGTAGCGCGAGCGCTAGCCCTACGGGGAATGCCATACGCCGAAAATCAACAAGACGACATATAGTCAGCGATCAACGAATCCCTACTTGATCTCCAATCTCCTCAATAACCGTATCGGTCGAGAGCATTTTCAAAACGTTCCTTGGCGTTCTCAAGTATCGGGTGCCCGTGACCCAAGACCAGTTTGTCAAAATTCAGAGCTCGCAGTTGGTCTATGCTTTCCTGGAAGGCGACTTTGTCGCGAATCAGCATTCGAAACATCCGACTCATTCCGGGAAATTCTGTTAATCCTGCCGTCGCTCGGACAAGCCATCGAGTCCACGCGCTGGACTCGGTGAAGTTGAAAAACAGATCGGCAACGACTAGAATGCCATTTCGTCGGTCGTAGAACTCGACTTCGTTGACTTTCGGCATGCCACGAAGGGGAATCATCTCGATCGCATCTCCCAAGATTGGGGACAAGTTGACTAAAGGCTGGATACGTTCGTGCTTTACCGAAAATCCTTCAGGGGCGTAGAAGCTC
>JAUHWE010000097.1 GCA_030424825.1 Verrucomicrobiia bacterium | reverse complement strand
ACTTCATCGACAAGACTACCGGTCTGGATTACAGCGTTAAGGGCCGTCTTGTGGTGCTGGCCGCGAGCGCTTGCGAATCAGTTCGTATCTTGCTCAATTCCGAGAGCGCTCTTTTCCCCAATGGGCTGGCCAATTCCTCCGGTCGATTGGGTAAATATCTAATGGATACAGTGGGCGCGAATCTGTCAGGCCAGGTACCTGCTCTAGAGAACTTGCCGGCTCACAACCAGGATGGTGCGGGGGGTGGGCATGTGTACGTTCCGTGGTGGTTGTACGGGGAGCAAGCAGCAGGTCAGCTCGATTTTCCTCGCGGGTACCATATCGAAACAGGTAACAACAACCGGATGCCATCAGTCGCCTCTCTTAATGAGGTCGGAAACTGGATACAGGGATCCTACGGGATTAAACTGAAGGAAGAGGCCCGACGGTACTATGGCTCGTTTGTGGCCTTTCGGGGTCGCGGAGAAATGGTGCCCAATGAGAACTGCTACTGCGAAATTGATCGCGAGGTTAACGACCGATGGGGGATCCCGGTTTTGAAGTTTCATTGGAAGTGGGGTGAGTCGGAACTGCGTCAGGCAGCCCATATGCAAAAGATCTTTGCGGAGATAGTTACTGAAATGAAGGGATCGATCACTACAGAAACCGATGCGACAGGTAAGACCGCAATTTACAAACCAGGTCGAACGATCCACGAAGTCGGAGGAGCGATCATGGGATCGGACCGCAGTCAGTCGGTAACCAATCGGCATTCGCAAACGTGGGATGTCCCCAACTTGTTTATCACCGACGGGGCTCCGTTTTGCTCCAATGCGGATAAGAACCCTACTTTGACTATAATGGCTCTCGCCTGGAGGGCGGCCGATTTCATGATGGAAGAGATGAAGAAAGGAAACGTTTAAGTGAGCTTTTTAGAAAGAAGAGATATGGGATTGATGAAATTATCTATAGCAGGTCGACGCCTTGCGTATTGCGCGATCTCGTTCGCGCTGGCCTTACCGTTGTATTTTGCGGAAGCCAAAAAGCCGAACGTGGTGCTGTTCTTCGTCGACGATCTCGGCTGGACGGATCTGGGTTGCTACGGAAGCGACTTCTATGAAACGCCTGAGATTGACCGGCTAGCGTCGGAAGGCGTTAAGTTTACCCAAGCCTATGCGGCCTGTACGGTATGTTCACCATCGCGAGCGGCTCTGTTGACGGGTCAGTATCCGGCCCGTCTCCGTATTACGGATTTCATTCCAGGCCACCCGATTTCCAACACCCCCCTGAGCATACCCGACTGGACACAGCAGCTGGACTTGGATCATACGACAGTGGCAGAAATGCTGTTGGACTCAGGTTACCGGACCGCCCATTTCGGGAAGTGGCACCTCACCCCCCGGGACCGGAATGACAACCCGAATAGCGATGGTGATTATCCCCAGTATTATCCGGACAAACAAGGATTCGAGTTCAATTTCGGAGGTTGCGAGCGGGGAGCTCCGGCGAGCTACTTCTGGCCCTACGGAAGGGGTAGAACCTTGGAAGAGCGCAAGGCCAACAATACCTATCTAACTCTGCCCCATTCGGATGTGAACGAAGAGACGTACTTGACCGATCATCTGGCGAGGGAAGCCGTGACGTTGATTGAGTCCTTTGGGGATGACCCGTTTTTCATCTATTTCTCTTTCTACAATGTTCACACGCCGATCCAGGGCCGCCCCGACCTTGTCGAGAAGTACTCCAAAAAACTGGAGTCCCATGCGGAGGTCTCTCACCGCAATGTGGGCTATGCGGCCATGATTGAGAGTGTGGATGAGGCGGTCGGCCGGGTCATGGACCAAATTAAAAAGCAGGGACTCTTAGAGGATACCTTGGTCATCTTTTCCTCTGACAATGGAGGCTACTATCCCCTCGCCACAACCAATGCGCCGTTGCGGCAAGGGAAGGGCTCCTTCTACGAGGGAGGCGTGCGCGTTCCCACAATCATAAGCTGGCCGAGTGAATTTGAAGCAGGAAAAGTTTCCGACGAGCCGATCATAACAGTCGATTTCCTGCCTACCGTTTTGGAAGCTACTGGCAGTGTGGCGGAGAAGAGAGTCGAGGAGAAATTCGATGGCCGTTCGCTTGTGCCCGTGCTGAAGGATCCGGTGAATGCGAAACTGGATCGGGAGGCTATTTATTGGCATTACCCGCACTACCACATGTATGGAGCGGTCCCTTACAGCGCAATACGGAAGGGGGACTGGAAATTGATCGAACGTCATGATGGAGCGCCATTGGAGTTGTATCAGCTTTCAAACGACATTCACGAAGATCGGAATTTGGCCCTAGCTCATGTCGAAAGGACCAAGGAATTGCAGCAACTCCTTCAGAAGTGGCGGCAGTCGGTTGGCGCCCAGATGCCAACCGCCAACCGAGAATACCGCCCCGACAGGCCCACGGGCTGGGATCGCGCGGACGGGTACCGGGAGATCAGAAATGCCAGAGAATAGAGACAACTCCGGGTCGGTTCTGTTCGTGATTCCAATTATCGCAAGGAATGGGGTTCGCCGGAACCATTTCTATCAATCTAGTGGGGGTCGGGGAAGGCAGATCGTTACGCGCCCCCCTGCATCAGAAATCCTTATAATAATTTGATTTGTCAACTTGGACCTTCGATCCCCTAATCGTTTTCGTATGTTTCTTCGATACCCCATAAATTGGCATTGCGCAATTGCGATCGTTGTTTTGACGGGTTCGTACGTCACTGCATCGGTGAGTTTCGAGAGCGACATTCGGCCCCTGCTTGATGAATACTGTTTCCGGTGCCATGGGGAAAAGAAGCAGAAGGGCGATGTTCAGCTTTCGAGTTTCCATACGAAGCGTATGCTCATCGAAGAGCACAAGCTTTGGCAGGAAGTGATCCATCAGATTAGGTCAGAGGAGATGCCCGAGGAGGAGCCGCTCCCGACCCCTGCCGAACGGGCACTCTTGGTAGATTGGCTGGAGCAGACTCTGAACGAGATCGATTGGTCCAAGGTCAAGAACCCTGGTCGTGTCACCATGCCACGTTTGACCAAGACTGAGTACAACAATACGATGCGTGACTTGCTGGGAATCGATATTCGACCCGGCGATACCTTTTCCGAAGATGGGGAGGGGCAAAGCGGATTTAACAATGATCGGGACAATCTCTTTATAACACCCGTACAGATGGAGAAATATTTCGAGGCAGCGGAACGGGCGATCGATGCCTTGCTGTCGTTCAATCGGGATCCAGTCTTCTACCATCATGAGTCCGAGGACATGTTCATGACGGAGACCCGAGAAACGCCCAAAAAATTCGGAGATGACTTTTTTGGATACGTAGTAAATCGAGGGCAGATGACTCTCTATGAAAGCATGGATTTCCCTTACGATGGCATCTACGAATTTAAGGCCCGCGCTTTGAGCACCGGAGGACCGACTGGGGCCCGGTTGCGTATCAACGATGAGATTAAGGGCGACATAGAGGTCTATAAGGAAGAGGCGGATGTTTACGAGATCACCGCTTTTGTGCCAAAGGGCTCCAACCAGGTGGCATGGAATATACAAGTTCCCGAGGTATATTTTAAGCCGCAAGAGGAGGTTGATAAGTCGGTGAGATTGCAGAGCGTGGCGATTGACTGGATTGAAGTTCGTGGCCCGGTTCGGCCCAAGGACGCCTCTCCTGAGCCGCTTGTGTTTATCACGAAACCGGGCAGTGAAATCTCTGCGAGCAAAGCAGCGGAGAAGATTCTGAGTCGGTTTACCGAAAGGGCCTTCAGACGCCCGGTATCCAAAAAAGAAGCAAAGCGATACGTAGATTTGTACGATGTCGCAGTCGCGTCGGGCGCATCCTTTGAGGAAGCGGTTAAGGTGGCATTGTCGGCTGTATTGATTTCGCCCCACTTTCTCTATCGCCCAGAGTTGGCCCCCTCGAATACCGAGAAACCGTATCGATTGAACGACTACCAACTGGCGTCACGCCTTTCCTATTACCTATGGGCAACCATGCCGGACGAAGAGCTGTTTCACCTAGCGAAGTCAAAGCAGTTGAGGAAGCCCACGGTGCTCGAGCAACAGGTGGAGCGCATGCTTCGGGACTCAAGAGCATCTGTTGCGATGGAAGGTTTCTTGGGGCAGTGGCTCGGATACGAGTCTTTGGGGGAGACGGTTTTTCCAGACAGGAGAAAATTTCCGGAATTCGACTCGGTGTTGAACCACGCCATGAAGCAGGAAACGATTTTAGCTTTTCAGGCCACCTTGGAAGAGGGAGGAAGTCTGCTAGACTTGCTGGATTCTCGTGAGACATTTCTCAATGAACCCCTCGCCCTTCATTATGGGATAGAGGGTGTAAAAGGTAGCGATATGCGTCGAGTGGCTCTATCGAATCGCGAGCGGGGAGGCTTGCTAGGCATGGGGAGCATACTGACGGCGACTTCAAGCCCCATGAGGACCAGTCCCGTGAACCGGGGGAAATGGGTCCTGGAGACGCTACTGGGAAGCCGTATTCCGGAACCCCCGGCGGACGCGGGTATCCTCCCAGAGAATGCGGGTCAAGTGAAGGGCCAAACCTTGAGAGAGGAGTTCGAGATGCACCGGCGCAATCCCAGCTGTGTGGATTGCCACGAGAAAATCGATCCAATCGGGTTCGGACTCGAGAATTTCGATGCCGTGGGTCGCTTCCGGACGACCGAGAATGGCGTGTCCGTGGACAGTTCGGGTACGATGCCAGGAGGAATTTCGTTTTCCGGCCCTGTGGAGCTCAAGGAGTATATTGTGAACGAGCAGAAAGACCCGTTCATTCGCAATGTGACGGAAAAGATGCTAGCGTTTGCGCTAGGACGTGAGCTTAAACACTACGATGAGGGTCCAGTCCTTAATATCATTGATGCTTTGGAAGAATCCCAGTACAGTACTAGAACGTTAATTAAAGAAGTAGTTTTGAGCTACCCCTTCCAAAACCAACACCCCAATCCGAACGATGAGTAAACGCTGGCAGATATCTCGTAGAACCTTCCTCAAAGGAGTCGGCGCGAGCCTGGCTCTTCCGTACCTCGACATTATGGGCGGGTCAGCAAAAGCGGGGGCAGTGGCCACACCGCCAACTCGACTCGCCTGTATCTTTCAGCCCAATGGAGTGTTTCCGAAGGCTTGGGATGTGACCGGCACCGGTTCGCAGTTCGAACTATCACCCATTCTGCAGCCACTTAAGGGACTAAAGGATCAACTGACCATTATTTCGAATCTCGACAATGTTGGTAAAGGCCACGTTCAAATGACGGGAGCCTTTCTGACGGGAAATACGATTGGAGGGGGTAAAAATGCGATTTCTCTCGACCAGCGAGTGGCTCAGGCCATCGGTCACGAGACCTTGTTCCCTTCGATCGTTCTTGGCACGGAGCCACCTCGCCAAGGAGCGGCCGGCCGTGATCCGATCTCTTTTGCCAACACCGTTTCCTGGAGTTCGGAAACGACTCGAATTTCGCCGGAAATCAATCCCCGGGTTGCTTTTGATCGCATGTTCCGCAGCCAGTCGGGACCAGAAGCAGTAGAAAAAGCGGCCAGACGCAAAAGTGTGGTGGATCTCGTATTGGAAGATGCAAAATCACTTCAGCGAAAAGCGAGTCGCCAGGACAAAAACAAGATCGGCGAATACCTTGATAGCGTCCGTTCGGTTGAGGTTCGTATCGACAATACTCTGAACCCGCCCGAGCGTTCGTGGATTCCACCCACGACTCCAGAGCTCATGCGCCCCGATGCGGGAATTCCTCAGGATCGAAGCGCCCACCTGAAAATGATGATGGACCTGCTGGTGCTGTCATTCTGGACGGATACAACGCGAGTAGGTACCTTGATGACCGCCCACGGATTCAGTCGCCAGAATTTCGCTTTTCTCGATGGAGTCACCTCCGATCACCACGGAATGTCCCACCACAAGAATCAGGAACAAGCGGTTGGGGAATACACGAGGGTAAGTCAGTGGTATATCCAGCAGCTTGCCTATCTGCTGGAGCGCATGAGCAGCATTGACGAAGGCAATGGAAGCCTATTGGACAATTCGACAGTACTTTATGGATCGAGTATGAAAGATGGAAATGGGCACGTAAAAGACAACCTGCCGATCGTACTGGCGGGACGAGGCGGCGGAACCATCAAACCCGGTCGCCACATCGTTTGCGAGCCGCATACACCTTTGGCGAATCTGCACCTCACGATCGCTCAGAATTACGGAGTCGAAACGGACCATTTCAACCACGGAAGCACGGGAACGATTTCGCAGTTAAGCTAGAATAGTAGCCAAAATAAGGTTGCAGAATGTGAAGGACGCGGATTGACCGTTTGGAATATGGGGAAGCAGAGGAGATCGAACCGGTCTTTTGAAATGGGGTTTCATTGTCGTGGAGTGATGTGCCCCTTAAATGTGGTGGGGGTAATGGTATTTGCCATTCTGGCCTGCCTTCTTTTCTCTTCTGAGAATGTCGAGGCGAAAGAGGGGCCATTGCCCTACGGATTTGACTTCTCAAAAATGTATCCGTCATCGGAAGACGATCCTACTAGTCGTGAGCAGATTATGAAGGATATGGTGGCGGCCTTGTCAAAAGGTGAGGAGATTGTGTATCGAGAGACGGAGGAAGAGGCGCTGAAGCTGTGGATATTTCGACCGACCAAGCGTCAAGGAACTGGATCGAGCCCATCGGTACCCGCAATCGTTTTTATTCACGGAGGAGGTTGGGGCGGTGGCCACGCGGCGTATTTTTCCCCTCAAGCGATATATTTTTCCCAACGAGGGATCGTGTCGGTATCGATTAACTACAGGCTGACTCGATCGTTTTCGGATAACTATCCGGACAAGATCCGGAAGCCGAGAGAATCATATATGGAAGACTGTATTCGCGATGCGAAGTCGGCGATTCGCTGGTTGCGCCTTCATGCTGGCGACTATGGAATCGATCCCGCTCGAATAGTCGTTGCGGGTGGTTCAGCGGGGGCTCATGTTGCTGCTAGTTTAGGTCCTATGGATACGTTTAACAATCCTGAAGATGACCTGGGGATTTCACCGCTTCCGAATGCCATGGTGCTCTTTAATCCAGCCATAGACTTTGTCGATAGCGAAGACGGGCGGAAGATTGGAATGCCGCAAGCGGAGCGGCTAGGCATTCCGATCGAAAAGTTTTCTCCAGCTCATTTGGTTGATGCGACGACGCCACCGACGCTTGTATTGAGCGGAGAATTGGATACGCTGATTCCGCCGTCATCGATTCACAAGTTTCTCGAAAGGATGGAAACGCATGATCGTTCCGCACGGTTTGTTGAGTATGCGGGCAAGGGCCACGGCTTTTTCAACTATTGGCCTGCTCGAAATCCATACTTTGCTTCCACCTTAGACGAGACCGACAAATATCTCGTAGAGCTGGGTTATCTAAAGGGTAAGTCAAACGTACGAAGGCTAATAAACTGGTATGAAAAGGCTCCCAGAGCGACTGTTCACGATAGTCGTGATTGAAAGTTTAAAAGTTTTGAGCCGATAGCGTTTCGTGGTAAAGTTCGAGAGATATCGTTGAGTTACTATAATTCTCCCAGCTCGATGAGCTTGGCTTCGGCACTGGCCTTATTGCGGAGAAAACGGGGATTGTGTGGCTGGATAGCGAGTGCTCGCTCAAACTCGAATAGGGCGGCGGCATGGTCATCCATCCTTCCGTAGACAACTCCTAGATTGTTGTAGTTGTCTGCATTGTCGGGATCCGCTTGCGCGAGGAACTCGTATTGCTCGACCGCATTTTCGAGTAACCCGCGTTCGCGTAGACTCGTGGCCCAAAAGTTGCGTAGTTCGCTTTGTTGCGGATTGGTTTGCAAGAAAGTGTTCAATACATTGTCAGCCATCGAAGCCCTTCCCGTTTCGAAAAGGAGGAGGGCGAAATTGCGGGCGGCGAGCTCGTTGGATGGATCGCGAGTGAGGACTTCCCGGTAGGTCGCGAACGCATGGTCGATATTGCCCAGTTTACTTTGGGCGATCGCGTAGTTGATCCGGGCGTTGGATCGGTCGGGCGCGATTTGGATCGCGTTTTTGAAGGATTGAGCCGCCTCTTCGATGCGGTTTTCCTGCATGAGAAGGTAGCCGAGATCGTAGTGGGCATCGGCGAAATTGGGCTTGTTCGCTAGAGCGGATCGGAAAAGGCTTTCCGCATGGGAGATCTCCCCGTTCGAAAAAGCAATTTTCGCGAGGTTGTGAGTGGCGATTGGGTGTCTAGGTTTGATTTCCAGTACCTTGAGGAACCGCTTTTCGG
Source organism: Verrucomicrobiia bacterium (assembly GCA_030424825.1). Lineage (GTDB taxonomy): Bacteria > Verrucomicrobiota > Verrucomicrobiia > Opitutales > Opitutaceae > Pelagisphaera. The sequence goes on along the minus strand of JAUHWE010000097.1, from coordinate 2,754 downwards.
CAGCAGCCAGATCTCCCGCTTCCGCATCGAGCAATCCGAGATTGTTGATAGACTCTGTGTAGGTTGAATTGGATGCGAGAGCCGCCTCGAAATGATGTCGAGCCGCTTCGCTGTCTCCTTGATCCTTTAGGGCGAGCGCCAGGTTGTTGTGGGCCAAATAGTTTTGGGGGTTCACTGCAATCGCGTGGCTAAAAAGCGTTTGCGTATTTTTCCAGTATCCGATCTGAAGATACGAGAGTATAGCGATAGCCAATAGAGGCAATGAGCAGCAGACGAAAGCGGCCTTCCTGTGGGCGGCGTAGTGCTTGAGCAAGAGATTGAATCCGTGCCCGAAAGCTAGGTACAATCCGATAAAGGGAAGATACGCGTAACGGTTTGCCATAGACTGGGAGCCGGCTTGCACGATTCCGATCATGGGAACGAGGGTCCCGAGGTACCAGAGCCAGCCGACTAGGAACTCGGGCTTGTTCTTGCGGTAGAGCGCCAGAGTTGCGATGGACAAGGTGACTAGAACACAGGCGGAGACGACAATGTGAAGATTATCCAGTGATTGCGAATAGGGGTAGAAGGGCGTAAGGCCTACAGGGAAAACTAGCTGAAGCAAATAGGTGGCGTAGCTCAGGATTGCGTTTGCCAGCCGTGTTCCAAAGGGAAACGTTTCGAGCGAGCCGATTGCGTTTATCGAGCGTTGACAAAGAATTGTCATGTACGAAGCGAATCCGGAAATGGCTAGGAGCGGTAGTTTTTCAAAAATGACGCGTAACCAGGTACGATTTAAACGAGCACGCCGAAAAGCGAGGAAGTCGAAAAGGAGCATGACGCACGGCAGCGTGACCGCGAGTGGTTTGGCCATGACAGCAAAGGCATGTAGGATGAAAACGGGCACAAACCATTTGAATTGCCGGTTCTCCTGAAAGCGAAGATACACAATAAGCGCTGCGAGAGAAAAGAACAGGGATAGCACGTCTTTCCGCTCAGTGATCCAGGCAACGGATTCAACATGGATCGGATGGAAAGCGAATAGGGCAGCAGTCAGCGCGGCGGGCCGCCCGTTTCCGACAAGCCGTGAAAGCAATATGAATACAAGCACCGCATTTGACGCGTGGAGTAGGGCGTTGATTAAATGCTGTGGCCCGGGGCTGGTGCCGAAGAGACTCACGCTGATCTGGTGAGAGAGCCATGTTGCCGGGATCCACATGCTCGGACCATGGATCTCAAAGGCCCATTTAATGTTTTCCCAAGAGAGCCCACTTATGACTTGCAGGTTTTCGTAGAAGTAACGGTTGTCGTCGTAGTTGATGAAATCGAACCATCCGACGCGGGCATAGAATGCGGCCGTTAGGGTGAAGAGAATTCCAGAGGTGACAACTTTCGCTCTCAATTTTTGGATAGCTTTGAAAATCTGAAGTGCAGAGTTGATAGTAGGATACGAGCTCCGATCTGGAAGATGGATACCTTGCTCTCTCCGGCGGCTCGATGGCGGGTGTCAATCGGTATTTCCTTGAGCCTCAGGCCATGTCGGATCGCATTGGCAACGATCTCAACTTCGTATTCGAAAGAGTCGCTTTGCAGATCGATCTTGGCGGCGGCTTGGCGGGTCATTGCTTTCACCCCCGCGAGAGCGTCGGTGATACGCTGCCCGAAGAGGATCGTCACAAACGCGCTGACAATCCAGTTTCCCGCGCTTCGTATGGGGTTTGCCTGTGTGTCCTTCGCGCTTTCGCGTCTAAAACGAGAGCCTATCGTAACGTCAACTTTGCCATCGATGAGCGGTTGAGTGAGCTTGAGGAGATCCTCGGCATAAAATTGCAGGTCCGCGTCGAAGAAGGCGATCACACCCGCCTTAGCTGTAGCGATTCCAGTTCTGATCGCGTGCCCTTTTCCCCGGTCGTTCTTGTTTCGCCAATAGCGTACCCGAGGATCGGCCTGGGCGATCTCTTGAACGATTTCCAGTGACCGGTCGCTTCCGCCGTCGATTACGAGTATTTCTGAGTCAGGGGGTAGGACGTTTCGAAGCTCTCGGAGGCAGGTGGCAATCGACGCTTCTTCGTTGAATGCAGGAACGACGATGGAAAGAGAGGGGGAAGGCATCAGAAACGATTCAGATTGACGATATTTGTTGTCTAACAACAACTAGCGCTTCGCTATGCGAGCAAGGTTTATTCTCGTACCGTGAAATGTGATTCACCTAGGACTAAAGAATATGTTTGAAAAACGCCCTTTCTACACGGTTGCGATCGGTTACGCTGCAGTAGGCGTCATTCTAAACGCTCCGTCTCTATCGGGGGTTGAGTGCTCACCGGGAACGTACTCTATTGACGGAATAAATTGCATCGAAGCTTCACCGGGTTTTTATGTGCCCAGCTCAGGGGCAACCGAACAGATTCCCGCTCCGCTTGGTCGGTTCGTGCCGGGTTCGGGAGCCACGGCAGCCATCGAAGCGTCGCCGGGAACCTATGTCCCAGCAGAAGCGTCCAGTTTTGCGACATTGGCTTCTGAGGGCTATTATGTTCCCGATTTTGGCGCGTCTTCTCAAACGCCGTCGCCGAAGGGGCAGTTCATCCCAATACAGGGGGCCACGTCGCTTGATGATGCAGTCGATGCTCCAATTGGCAAATACGTGGCAGAGGAAGGTTCCAGCGAGGCGACGCTTGCTCCGCGGGGTACATTTGTCGATAGCGTGGGAGCGACTGCTCCGACACCTGCCCCTCCTGGCCGATACGTTCCAGGAGTAGGGGCGACCGAGGCAATTGT
>JAUHWE010000096.1 GCA_030424825.1 Verrucomicrobiia bacterium | reverse complement strand
CCCGTGGCAAGCGACTGGTAGCCGGGCTGCCCCACAATGGAATCGAAAAACTCGAGCTCCTCTGCCCGGTTTCGCTTCATCTGGTCTTGCCGCACGGTCTCTTCGCGTTCGACGAAATAGGTTTGCATCGGATCGAGTGATTTCGAGAGGTCGGTCGGTGGATCTTCCCGGTTCACATAGCGCTTCATCCCCCGGGAAATAGCGTCCACTTCGGCATCTGTAATCTCCAATCCACCGAGGTTGAAACGCTCCGAAAGGAGATACCCCCAAGTTTCGAGGAGTTCCATCGACGTGAATTCCGCAACCTCTTCCTGCAAAACGTTGTCTGGTGATTGACCTATCAAGCTAAAGCTGGTGGAAAGAATTGCGATGAAAGCGATTTGCTTTTTCATAAATTACTCGTTTTCAAAAAGATATCCCCTTAAAAAGACGCATTGACAGTGGGCTTGTCAAGGTCTGGCCCCAAGGCATTGAAAAGCAAGCACTAGCGATAAAAGATGAATTGTAAACGACCAAAACTGGACGCACCCCGATGAGCACCGAAACGTTCTGGATAAGCGAAGACGGCCTGATAACCAGTGCCAAAGAGAAAAAAGGCTCGAACCGTCTCGAACTCACCATCACCTTCCGCCTAAGCCACAAGGCCGAGATCGAGACGGCACGAAGTCGTCTCAAGAAGATCCAATTCAGCGAACGAAGCTCGCTCGCTCGGATCGGTCTCGAAATCATTGCGACCCGCCCCCCTCGGCTAAATCGGGATCGCCTCATTCTCGACTGCGAAGCGTTCCTGTATGACTCCTCATTCCCCTGCGCCCCCTACTACAAGGAGCTTTTGAAACCTGGGACGCCTGCGGGTCGCCTGTTTTACGCCCCTGAAAGCCAAAAACTATCCTCGGATGAAATTTGGAAAGCTCTGGAATCCAATTTAATCAAATTGCCGGACACCACCTCGATCGACCGGTTTGGTCGCGTGTTCCTCACTCCTCACAAGGTCCGCTATACGCTTCCCCAAACTGTTTCGAAGCGTGACCACAAGTTGCTTACTGAAGGCTACTATCCCCGTTCGTTCCTCGATAAAACCCAACTTCGCAAGGATATCGAAGTCGTCGACATCCCTCCCCATTCCGGCCTGCTGACCAGCTGCTCGATGTACCTAAAGGATCACTACGTGGTGCTAAATCGCGGGGATGGTAATTTCGGTCTACACTCGGGGGCCGTCCTGCTCGACCCTATAAAAACCAGTGGTTCCAATATCATTCTCGAGATATACAATCAGAGCGACCAACCCGTAATCAATCCAGTCGTCTCGATCGAAGTCTACCATTCGCCTACTTTCGACAAGAAGCAAAAGAAGGCGCTGCAAGCTGAAAGCAAAAAGATGTACACCAACCTAACAACGGTGTATCAGCAGCTTGATGAAAACCCCAAAGCCCATTTCTCCGGTGTTCGGCCGACCACTCGAGTTTCCGTCAGTGGACAAAGCGCCCTAACGGAAAACCAGAGCCTTCTCATTCAGACCTCTGGCGACACAGACAAGGAGCTACTACGCATCGGCTCTGCCAAGCACTTTGGTTATCGGACAGTAAATCAGGCCATTCGCAAAGGCGATGTGAAAGCGGATACGCTGGTCCTCGACTACTTCCCCAGCCTGACAGAGCACATCGAAATACTAGCCAGAATTCAACGTCTCAACTTGCGTCGTATCGTCTTTCGGAAAGCGACCCCGATGCAGGATTTCTTTCTGTCCAGTGACGCTCACAGCCGGCTCGAAACCTACGAGCAGCTAAACATTAAAGTGTATTGGTACAACTCATACCTCGACGACATTTTTGTTCACACCTATAAAAATAGTCATGGCTATTTTATCAAAGAAGCAAGCGTAGATCGATTTCTAGCCTGCACTATTCTCGCCTTTTACGGCTCCGCTCTAGAAATGAGTCCTGAAGAAGTTCGGAAAATAACCAACCTCGTTGAACGAATGACGCATTTTTTCGGGCCCAATGTCGGAATTCTGACCGGAGGCGGCGAGGGAGTCATGGGTCTCGCGACGGATGTGGGACGCGCCAACAACTGCCTTACTGGCGCTGCGTATCTGGAACTCGAGGCCCAGCCGCCAAAAGTTGGCGTGGACTTCTTCAATTCCTTTCAAGAAAAGAACCGTCACAATCGCCAGAAGTGGTTTCAGGTCGCCGACTTTTGCATTTTCAACATGGGTGGCGCTGGAACCATGGAGGAAATCGGGATTGAGCTTTGCAATCTCAAGCTCGGGATCCGCCCTCGAGTTCCCTATGTCTTCTTCCATCCCAAGTATTTCAAAAACCTTCAGTCTCAATTTAGTTTAATGGCTCGAAAGGGTCGTATGCCAGAATGGGTAGAGGATTATCTATTGTTCTCAGATGACCCAGATGAGATAGTCGATTTCTACCGGAAGCGCTTGCAAGTACTGTAATCAACCACGCCATTTAGCGAGGTCCAACGGGGCTCGATTTGCACCAGCGACAGAGGGGACGCATCTTTTCGTTGCATTCCAGTTTTTAGCGCTTTCTAAATCGTCTCTGAATGTCAGACCAAACCTCCCTAACTGTACTTGTCGTTGGCTCCGGTGGACGTGAACACACGCTCACTCACGCATGCGCGAACAGCCCATTGGTTAAGCGGACCCTAGCCGCCCCGGGAAATCCGGGCATGGCCCAGATCTGCGAATGCAAGCCAGTCGCAGCCGACAATATCGATGGACTTGTTGAACTCGCGGAATCTGAAAGGGTCGACTTTGTTGTCGTCGGTCCGGAAGTGCCACTTTGCTTGGGGTTGGTAGACCGACTCAACGAAAAGGGCATCCTCGCCTACGGTCCCAAAGCGGATGGGGCTCGATTCGAAGGCAGCAAGACCTACACGAAAGAACTGCTGCTCAAATACAATATTCCAACAGGGACTGCCGCCAATTTTACCGAATCCGAAGCGGCTATTCAATATCTCGATACCGCCAGTTTTCCAATCGTGGTGAAGGCCGATGGTCTTGCCGCGGGCAAAGGGGTGGTGATCGCTGAAGATTTCAAAACCGCTAAGCAAGCAGTTGTCGACATGATTGACGGAGGCGCGTTCGGCGAAAGCGGGAAATCCGTCCTTATCGAAGAGTGCCTGGTGGGCGAAGAAACCTCCATTCATGCGATCGTATCCGGAAAAGATTACGTCATCCTGCCCACCAGCCAAGACCACAAGCAAGTCTACGAAGGGGATGTCGGTCCCAACACGGGAGGAATGGGAGCGTATTCCCCGGCCGATTTGATTGACGATGCCATGATGCGCCGCATTGAAACTGAAATCGTCAAACCTAGCGTCGAGGGGATTGCAGCGGAAGGGATCGACTTTCGTGGAACGCTCTTTATTGGGCTGATGATGACATCCTCGGGACCCAAAGTACTTGAGTACAACACCCGCTTTGGGGATCCTGAAACTCAAGTGCTGATCACCCGCCTTGAGACCGATCCAGTGGAAATCATGCTAGCGGCTGCCAAGGGCACCCTAAGCGAAGTTAATGTGAAAGTAAAAAGCGAATACGCCATGGTTGTGGTACTCGCTTCTGCGGGTTATCCTAATAGCTATCCTAAAGGCGAGCCGATCTCATTTCCTGGTTCAACCGGAAACAATGAATTCATATTCCACGCTGGAACCAAGGCCAATGATTCCGGTCAGGTCGTCACGAACGGGGGCCGAGTTCTCGGAGTTACCGCCCTGGGAGACAATCTTCGCGAAGCGAGGGACAAAGCCTATGCCCTTTGCGATCAAATCGATTTTGAATCCAAGTATCTGCGGCGGGACATCGGTGAGAAAGAGCTTAAGCGATCCGAGTAGAGGGGTTTCGCCGGCTCTGCGGCGACCTAAGCAGCACACCGATAAACGAGAACTCCCTATTTCAGCTGGAACAGGAAGAATTCGTATTTCTTAACCGCACAGAACTTTTCCGCATCGATAAGCACTCTTTGCGAAAGGGCTTTCTCGTACTTGCTTCGACCCAACCACTTGATGAGTTTCCATAGAAACGGATTCCGCTCGCGGAACTTCTCTGTTAAAATGTCAGCCCCCAGCAAAATCTTTTCTGCCCAATCATCGGCAATCTCCAGGGTCTTTCGAATATCCGGTGTAATATCCCGCCGTTTCACGATCTCAAACGCGCTCTTTTCCGCCCTCTCTAGGAATTCACTATAGTCGTGTCCACTTTTGGAGAGTTCTCCCGCATTTTGATCCAGAACAAAATAGTCACATACCATCAGATACCCCTTGGGATTCAATGCCTGCTGAGCCACTTTAAAGACCCTGTCCAGGGGTATGTACTGGCAGGATTCACTCATGATAATGAGATCGTATCCGCCCTCCAATTTAGAATCCTCAAACTTCGTAAAATGAAAGGGGGCCTCTACTTTTTCAGCAAAGACCTTCTTTTGATTAACATCCGGAGAAAGCCCCTCTACTTCGTACCCCTGAGCTTTCAGATGCAGGCAAAGCTCACCGGTACCGCACCCGACATCGAGTACCCGACGGGTTCCTTCTGGAATATTCTCAATCAGAAAATCCTCATACCGCTTTTGCGCCGCCTTGAGGGCCTCCATTGTCAATTCGTCATCGGGCAGCCACATCCCGTAATGGAGCCGCTCTAGCCCTAGGGCATCGCGATAGAAGCGCAGGGCTCGGTCATTTTTCGCTTTTTCAGTGGAGGGAGCTGAAGAACTCATAGTTGAGAGGGGAGAGAAACTCGACTTTGGTGGAGTCACCGCAACCCAACTAGGAGATAAAATATTGTAAAGAGAAAACGCTACCCACCGATTCCTCGGTGTATACCCGTTCATCCGGTCTGGATTGGTAACATTACCGCTTGATTTCGACGCCCGGTCTTATTGCTATCGGGCCAAGAAATGGCAGAATCGAATTATACGGAATCGAGCATTAAGTCCTTAAGCCCCCGAGAACACATCCGGCTGAGACCGGGCATGTACATCGGAAAACTTGGCAATGGAGCATCGGCCGACGACGGGATTTACGTGCTATTGAAGGAGATCATCGACAACTCGATTGACGAACATTCTAGCGGACATGGGAAGCGGATCGATGTTACGATTGGTGATGAAATTGTGGCCGTGCGAGACTTCGGTCGAGGTATTCCTCTTGGGAAAGTAGTAGACTGTGTTTCCAAGATCAATACAGGAGCCAAATACGATAGCGAAACCTTTCAAAAGAGCGTCGGGCTAAACGGAGTCGGCACCAAAGCGGTGAACGCATTGTCCAGCTACTTTCTCACCGAGTCCTATCGTGATTCCAAGATGAAACAGGCGATCTTCGCCCAAGGGGAACTCCAGTCCGAAAGTCGCCAGTGCAAAACCGACGAGAAAGATGGCACCTATGTCGAGTTCACTCCAGACAAAGCCATATTCAAGTCATTCGACTACCGTCTCGAGTATGTCGAGACGATGCTCTGGAACTACGCCTATCTAAATACAGGGCTGACGCTTTCGCTAAACGGAAAGACCTTTCGCTCCGAGAATGGCCTCAAGGATCTTCTCGAAAACAATCTTACCGGAGATATCCTCTACCCCATCATCCATCTCAAAGGCGAGGATATCGAAGTAGCGATGACACACGGAACTCATTACGGTGAGGAGTATTTCTCATTCGTCAATGGACAGCACACCACGATGGGCGGCACACACCAGGCTGCTTTTCGAGAGGCTATCGTCAAAACCATCCGAGAATTCTTCAAAAAGGACTACGATGCTTCCGATGTCCGTACATCTATAGTATCCGCTATTTCTCTACGCGTTCAGGAGCCGGTTTTCGAAAGCCAGACAAAGACTAGACTGGGTTCGCAAAACATGGGCCCCAAAAGCCCAACGATTCGCAATTTCGTCAATACCTTCATCAAGAAGGAGTTGGACCTGCATCTGCATCAGTTTCCCGAGACTGCAAAAGCGATCCAGGAGAAAATTGTTGCGAGTGAAAAGGAACGAAAAGAGCTTTCCGGGATTCGCAAACTTGCCCGGGAGAAGGCCAAGAAAGTCAATCTCCACAACAAGAAGCTACGAGACTGCCGCGCCCACTTAAACACGAAGCACAAACAGGCGGACGATTCCACTTTGTTTATTGTTGAGGGTGATTCTGCGGGGGGGTCCATCACCAAGACCCGCGACGTCAACACGCAAGCCGTATTCAGTCTTAAAGGAAAGCCGCTCAACGCCTTTGGACTGAGCAAGAAAATCGTCTATCAAAATGACGAGTTCAACTGCCTGCAGAGCGCTCTCGACATAGAAGATGGCCTCGATACGCTTCGATACAACAAGGTCGTAATTGCCACTGATGCAGATGTTGACGGAATGCATATTCGCCTCTTGCTTCTCACTTTTTTTCTCCAGTTCTTTCCCGATCTTGTACGGCAAGGACACCTCTACATTCTCCAAACACCCCTATTCCGGGTACGTACCAAAAAGAAAACGGAATACTGCTATACGGAGGCGCAAAAGAACCGTTCAGTGGAGAAACTGGGAAAAGGCGTAGAGATCACCCGATTCAAAGGTCTCGGAGAGGCATCCCCCGAAGAATTCGCTACTTTCATCGGCCCGAAAATCAAACTTGACCCCGTCACAATGAAGCAGCTCCACAATATCGACGAGCTCCTCTCTTTCTACATGGGCAAAAATACGCCTGAGCGACAAGGATTCATCATTGAGAATCTACACGTCGAAAAAGACCTGATCGAAAACGCATCTTAATCGATGCTGCATTCCACTAAATGAGCCCTAGCAAGAAGAATAAGGAAAACGAGCAAGAGTCTTTCGAATTCGATGAAAACGAAAGTGAAATCGAGCCCGAAAAAGTAAATCTGGGTGAAGCCGGAAACGGGACGGCGCCTCTGGCTAAATCCTATCAGAACTGGTTTCTTGAATACGCCTCCTATGTGATTTTGGACCGGGCGGTACCGGCACTGGACGATGGCCTCAAACCCGTGCAACGGCGGATCCTCCACGCTCTCAAAGAACTGGACGACGGACGCTACAACAAAGTCGCCAACGTCATTGGGCATTCCATGCGCTACCACCCTCACGGTGACTCAAGCATTTATTCGGCAATGGTAGGCATGGGCCAGCGGGACTTGCTTATCGACACTCAGGGGAACTGGGGAAACACGCTCACCGGTGATGGCGCTGCCGCCGCTCGCTACATCGAAGCTCGCCTTTCGCCCTTCGCGAGAGAAGTCGTCTTCAACCCGAAAACAACGGTGTGGCAGGCTTCCTACGATGGACGAAACAAGGAACCCGTAAATCTACCGGTCAAATTCCCTCTTCTACTCGCTGAAGGTTGCGAAGGAATTGCTGTCGGTCTCGCCTGCAAAATACTCCCCCACAACTTCATTGAAATCCTAGAAGCGTCCATTGCCTATCTCCGCAAAGAGGAATTCGAATTGTATCCAGATTTCGACACCGGAGGCGTCATGGACGTATCGAACTACAACGACGGGGTGCGGGGAGGCAGAATCCTGGTTCGGGCTGTCTTCGACATTCGGAGTAAATACCAAGTCGCAATCACCGAAATTCCCTACGGAGTAACCACTTCCTCGCTCATCGATTCTATTCTCCTAGCCAACAGCAAGGGGAAAGTTAAAATCAAGAAGATCGAAGACAACACCTCTGAAACTGCCGAGATCCTGATCACGCTTCCGACAGGTGCCGATGCGAGCGCTACCATAGATGCGCTTTACGTATTCTCTGACTGCCAGGTATCGGTCTCGCCCAACTCGTGCTCGATCGCGAATGACCAGCCCACGTTTATCGGGGTCAGCGAAATTCTGAGGCAATCAACTGACAAGATACGCGGCCTGCTTAAGCAGGAGCTGGAAATCAAGTTAGGTGAGCTCGAGGAAAAATGGCATTTCGATTCTCTTGAGCGCATTTTCATCGAAGAACGCATTTACCGACGTATTGAGGAATGTGAGACCTGGGAATCGGTTATCCAGGAGATCCACATCGGTTTAAAACCTTTCAAGAAGTTGCTGAAGCGTGAGGTAACGGACGACGATGTCGCACGCTTAACGGAAATACGAATCAAACGCATCTCAAAGTACAATTCGTTCAAGGCCAATGAAGTCATTAAGACGACGGAAAAAGAGATTCGAGCAACCAAGCGATCGCTTCGCAAGTTGACGGAATTTGCCATTTCCTACCTCCAAGGGCTCATCGACAAATACGGAAAAGGCCGTGAGCGACGCACGCGTATTGAAAGTTTCGTCACAATCAAAGCCACGGAAGTGGCGCTGCCCACCGAGAAACTCTACGTAAACCGGGAAGATGGCTTCATCGGCACTGGGCTCAAGAAGGACGAGTTCGTTGGGGAATGCACACAACTCGACGACATTATTTGCTTTTGTGGGGATGGGACATTCCGCGTGTCGAGAGTTGCCGACAAAGTCTACATGGGGCAGGACATTCTCCATGTCGCTGTGTGGAAGAAAGGAGACGAAGAGACAATCTACGACATGGTCTATCGCGACGGCCCCAGAGGAGATTCCTTCGTAAAACGATTCATGATCAGCGGCGTGACGCGCGACCGAGTCTACGACCTGACCAAGGGGACCAAAGGATCTAAAGTCCATTATTTTCGAGCCAACCTCGACGGAGCCACACGCCCGATCATGGTGCGTCTTACGCAGACGTCGAAGGCGCGTACTAAGGAGTTTGAATACGATTTTGGAGAGCTGGCAATCAAGGGCCGTGGCTCCAATGGCAATCGCCTGACCAAGTATGCGATCAAGTCCGTTCGCTCGCTCTTCGACACCGAAATGAAACGACGCTAAGACGAGCCCGTCAGCGTTTTGACGGCAATTATTGCCGGACTTTCGGACACTGCTCAGCCGGGTCGGTTCGCTAATCTGGAAAATAATTGCACATGAAAGGCGAACTTCACCTTTCTTTAACTGTCATAGGACTAACGAGTTTGGCTATCTTGCCGATTAATGAGGTGATCTAAAGCACCCGCTCAACGACTACAGAAAGGAGGAACCATGACAACGTGTATAGACACCCATCTAACGATCAAAGACCTTGAATCTTACATCAGGGATCAGTTAGGGGACCCTCGTTACTCCGGAATCAAGGTGGACCCAATCCTCGACATCATCCTGCACAGTCAAAGGCGATTGGCCAATGGTGACTACATGCCGCGGGTCGTTTCGGAAGCCATGGTTAGCCTCGACGAATACCTGCTCGACTACGCAGGATTCGAATCCTGTGTCATTTAGACTAGGCTTCTGAGCTCGGTCTTGATTCGCTCAAGATCAGGCACGATCTCTATCCCCAGCTCAACTCTGACTGATGCTCGCTCAACCACCGCTCGTGGGCTTGGTAATGAGGACAAGCTTCGCGAACGAGCTTCCAAAATAGATGTGAATGGTTCATTTGGCGCAAATGCATCAATTCGTGAATCACGATGTAATCCGAAACCGCTGGCGGTGCCATCACTAGTCGCCAATTCAGGGAGATTCGTCCGGTTGACGAGCACGATCCCCAACGGGTTTTCTGGTCTCGAATACTGACACCTTTGTACTCCAGACCGAATTGGGCGGCGTATCTTGCCACCGTTTCGGGGAGTTCTAATTTGGCCAGTGATCGCATTTTCTTTGCGAGCGGTATGGCCAGATTTGTTTTCTCGTCTGCGATGAACAATGTGTACTCATCAAAATTAAGCACCGGACGGCCCCAGTCTTTGGATACCTGGAGCTCCACTCGTTCGCCTCGAAACCAAATCCAATCCCCACTCCGGAGGGTTTTGCTATTATTCTGTAGCGCCAATCGCTGCTGCTCCCGGAGCCACGCTAAATGCTCTTGAGCAAAGGCGAATGCTCCCTTGCGGCTTCCCCTCCTCGGGATCGTGACTACGATTTTTCCCTCTGAATCCACTCTGGCGATATAGCGTTTCGCATTGGGGCGACGCACTAGCAAAATCTCTTCCTCGCTAATTGGGCGATCTATCTGCATGACCTCACTATCCATCGGAATTTCTAGAGGATCTAGGCTCGACACATCTTAGGCAAGATCTAGGTTTCCCTTCGAGAAAACCTTAGCCTTAAAACGAGCAAGTTCCATCACTTAATATGAAATTCAATCGTACGCTTTCCGCAAGTATCGCTGGTCTCCTAATTTTAGCGAGTTGCTCCAAACAACCTGTCGAAACCGACACGAATAAGGAAGATAGCAGCGGGCTGGAATCCCGTGTATCTGCACTGGAAACCACCGTCGATCTCATGCTCGACAACCCCGAGATCGCCAAAATCAAAAAGAGGTACCCAGACGCACTGAGCACCGAGTCCGGACTTCACTATACCGTGACCAAAGAAGGCACGGGCGACGCTACACCAAAGGTGGGCGACTCCGTAACTGCCCATTACAAGGGGACGCTCCTGAACGGAGTCAAATTCGACAGTTCCTACGACCGAGGGGAGCCTTACGTTTTCCAGGTCGGACTCGGGCGTGTGATAAAAGGCTGGGATGAGGCGTTTCTGGCCATGAAAAAAGGAGAAAAACGCACCCTAATCATTCCTTCCGAACTTGGATATGGCTCGCGCGGTGCGGGTGGATCGATTCCTGCAAACGCGACTCTTCTGTTCGACGTCGAGCTGATCGATTTCGAATAGATGCGACAAAGGCCGTCAACTTCGACGGGGAAATCGCCCGATTCAACAGAGCATTTGGAAAGGTACTGGAGGACCCAGTCAGATCCCCCACATTGAACCTCGCCTAGTGACAGCCGCAACCGCCACCACCACCGCCGCCACAGCAACCGCCTTGATCGGCCTGGTGCACATGTCCATGTGAAATTTCTTCTTCGGTAGCGGGCCGTTTTTCGACCACTTGCACCTCGAAGAACAGGTCTTGGCCTGCCAAAGGATGGTTGGCATCGAGTTTAACGTTGTCGCCGTCCACCTCAATAACCTGAACCACCGGAGCGTGATGGTCCCCACCAGCTTGGAAAAAGTCACCCACTTTTA
>JAUHWE010000774.1 GCA_030424825.1 Verrucomicrobiia bacterium | reverse complement strand
GGTGGTCTAGTAATTGTCGAAGATTCTAGAATTCGACCGCTTGAGGCCAAGCGCCAAATCCAAAATCGGAATCAGCCTAGCTTTTGCTTCCGGATCATCTGGAAGAAATCGTTTCCTTTGTCGTCAATCAGGATGAACGCAGGAAAATCGACCACATCGATCTTCCAAATCGCTTCCATCCCGAGCTCTTGGTATTCGACGACCTCTACTTTCTTGATGTTCTCCTTGGCCAGTATGGCTGCAGGGCCCCCAATCGAGCCGAGATAGAATCCCCCATACTTCTGGCAGGCATCCGTCACTTGCTGGCTTCGATTTCCCTTCGCCAGCATGATCATGGATCCACCGTTCTTTTGGAACAGCTCCACATAGGCATCCATGCGGCCCGCCGTCGTTGGGCCAAAGGACCCGGATGGAAGCCCTTTAGGCGTCTTCGCCGGACCCGCATAGTACACCGGATGGTCCTTAAAATATTGCGGCAGATCCTCTCCCGCATCGAGTCGCTCCTTCAGTTTGGCATGAGCAATGTCTCGAGCGACGATGATTGTGCCCGTAAGCGAGAGCCGTGTTTGCACAGGGTAATTCGAAAGCTCGGCTAAAATCTCCTTCATCGGTCGATTCAAATCGAGTTGAACCGCCTCAGTCTCTTTCTGTCCTCCCACGGACGCCGGGATGAGCCGACCTGGATCGCCTTCGAGCTTTTCAAGCCATAATCCATCCCGATTGATCTTGGCCTTAATGTTCCGGTCCGCGGAACAGGAAACGCCGATCCCCACCGGGCAACTAGCCCCGTGCCGCGGAAGCCGTACGATCCGTACATCGAGAGCGAAATACTTTCCACCGAACTGCGCTCCGATTCCGCACTCCTGGGCTCGCTTCAGCATTTTGTCCTCAAGGTCGACATCGCGAAACGCGCGCCCATGCTCATTTCCGTTCGTAGGCAAGTTATCTAGGTACTTCGTAGACGCGATTTTCACCGTCTTCAAACAGGCTTCCGCCGAAGTGCCGCCGATTACGAATACGAGATGGTAGGGTGGGCAGCCGGACGTTCCCAGCGACACCATCTTTTCTAGCATGAAAGTCTCCAGCGAATCCGGATTCAATAGCGCCTTCGTCTCCTGAAAGAGGAAAGTCTTGTTTGCGGAACCTCCCCCTTTCGCAATACATAGAAACGAGTACTCTTCTCCCTCATTGGAATAGATATCAATCTGGGCCGGCAAATTCGTCCGAGTGTTCTTCTCCTCGTACATCGACAAAGGAGCCACTTGCGAGTAACGGAGGTTGTCGCTGGTGTAGACATCGTAGACGCCTTTCGCGATCGCGGCCTCGTCGTCACAGCCGGTCCAAACTTGCTGGCCTTTTTTTGCCATGACGATCGCGGTTCCAGTATCCTGGCAAAACGGGAGCACTCCTTGCGCCGCCACTTCCGCATTGCGCAGGAGAGTCAGCGCCACATGTCGGTCGTTCTCGGAGGCTTCGGGATCCTCCAAAATCGAGGCTACCTGTTTCAAGTGCTTGGGGCGGAGCATGAAGGACAAATCGTGCATCGCCCTCTTAACTAAGAAAGACAGTCCTTCCGGTTCGACCTTGAGGATCTCTTTTCCATTGAACGTATCTGTGGATACGAACTCTTTGGTGAGCAGACGGTACTCCGTATCGTCTTGGCCCAATTCAAATAGTTTTTGAAAGTGAAAAGCAGGCGTCGCCATAATCGAAAGATAAGAGCGAATTCAGAAAACTCCGCAAGCTTACTTAACAACTTTCCTTGCCTAACATTCGCGGATGAACGCGTCGATTATTCCATCAAACGACCCATTTGTCAGAAAGACTACCAGCTGGGCCCCGTTGTGGCTCGAACAGAGCTCACGCAACGCTTCTAGACTTGCTTCGTTCGACTGACAAGCGACTGCAACAGTTCCGTTCGTCTTCAAGTCCGCAGCCAAGGTCTCCGTATTCATAATGTCTACACCTCCGCTAGCGCTTTTCTTAGCAGCCCCGATCACCACCGCGTCCGCTTCAGCCAAGGCCTCACCTAAGGGCTGTCGCATGATCTCCAACCGGGAGGTATTGCTTCGCGGTTCAAACGCAGCGACGAGCCTACGATCCGGATAACGCGTCCGTAGCGATTCCAGGATTTCCTTAATCGCTGTAGGATGATGGGCAAAATCTTCGATTACCAACAGCTGATC
>JAUHWE010000773.1 GCA_030424825.1 Verrucomicrobiia bacterium | reverse complement strand
AAGAAGAAGTTTGAGCATATTTACTTTGGCAAGAAGGGTTAGGGTAGGCAATTGGATTGCGGAAATCCAAAGCGAAGTAGTCGTCTCGATGAGAAAAGAAGAACGCGTCTAGAATTCGCCTCAGCTTTTGCTAAGGCGTTTGATGGGAGTGTCCTCAAAAAGAGTGCGTGATTCTTGGAGGATGTTCGAGATCTTTTCAGCGTGGGGGCTATTTCGAAGGGCATGACGCATCTCGGATTCGTCGTAGTCTTTGACTATGTGACCGGGAAACCAGTGGTCTGCTGTACCCAGCATGTTGTATCGCCACTTGGCGAAATCATTTAAGTCGAGCGCTTTGGCCCAGGTCCACAGGCGGACAACATCTTTGACATTGATGCCATTGGGGACGTCTTCCCATTCAGGAAGCCCTTCGTGCCAGGTGTCATGCCATTCGGGTCCTCCAATTTTGGCGACTTCGGCGTAGATTTTCTCAAGGGTTGCGGCGATCGTCTGCTCCGCCTTATCGTAGTGGTCGAGCGCCTTGATATGCGTGTCGAAGTCGGAGGGGCGGGCCGCGCCACAACTGATGGTGTGAACATCGGGATTAGCCCAGCAGAAGAGGTCGTTGAAGGCCATGGGCTCGAGCGGGTCGCATAGGTCCACAAGCTTTTGCGGAGGATTGTAGAGTCGTCCTCCTTTATCGTTAGGACTGATGATGAAAACCCCCATGTCCTTCTTGGTGGCAGCTTTTATGGAAGGGCCATTGAGCTGAGCGATGAGGTACCAATGGAGGTTAACGTAGTCGAAATCCCCCTGTTCGATAAGCTCTGTGATATCATCGTTGGATGCGTGGGTTGAAAATCCGATGTGTTTGACGCGGCCTTCTTCCTTCAGCTTGAACGCTTCATCGAGGCACCCGCCAGGCCGCAAGGAATATTCCATCAGCTCGCGGTTGTTTATTCCGTGCAAGCTGAATAATTCGACGTAGTCCTGCTGCAAATACTTCATGGACTTTTCGAATACTTTGCGAAACTTTTTGGGATCTTTTTCTGGGGCCACCTTTGTTTGCAGAATGTACGATTCCCGAGGAAATTTCTTCAGGGCAAAGCCGAGCTGCATTTCCGAGCTTCCATACCCTCGGGCCGTCTCAATGTGGTTGATGCCAAGCTCTAAGGCTCGGGCCAGAATGCGTTCGATGTTCTCTTGACCCTCCTTCGGAACTTCTTTCCAGGGAACGTCTTCCCACTTGTGCTGGTATCGCATTCCTCCACAGGAAATCACGGGCATTGAAAGTTCGGTCTTTCCGAAACGGCGGTACTTCATATTTGCAAAAGGGTATTCAGATCAGGATTCAGTTGGGTGGAAAATTGTCCGCAGAAAGTATCCCCGTTCGCCTTCGAGCCTCAAGGCTCGATTTAAACTCAATGGACTCGGTTGTCAGGTTGTCCCGATTGCCGAAAATAGACTTGGCTCTGGCTTTTTCTGAATAGGGGAGAGGGCGCAAGTCCGATCTCACATGGGATTGTCTTAATTTTCTAAAAATACGGAGCATCCTAAATTATTTCGACTTTCTGACAGATCCGGCTACGGTACGCAAACAAAGAGACATCCCTGAACTGACTAAAGGAAAGAGTGAAGACGAACTAGAATGAAGGTCCCCCTAACGGTTTTGCCAATGCAATTTAAACTCGTCCCATTTATTTTTGGCGCTCTTTATTTCTTGTCGGTCGCTCAAAGCGCATGGGGCGATGGGGTCAGGGCGGTTCCTTTTGCGGAAAACGGAGGGCTCAAGATGCTCTACGACAATCGGCAGTATCCTCAAGCCGTAGCGGTGGGAGGCAAAACTCACATCGTATGGCGAGGCGACGAAGGTTATCCCTATTGCATCAGTTACGACATGGATACTCGGACCTTTTCAAAGCCGGTTTCGCTGATCGAAGGCTACGAAGATGAGATTGATGCGAAGCGATATCAGAACGACCATCATTATGCCCCTGTCATTTGGTCGGATTCGCAAGGCTACCTGCACACGCTTTTCGGATGCCATCGTACCACCGGAATCCATTTAGTTTCCGAGAAGCCGGGGGATTCCTCGAGGTGGCGCCGCGGGATTGATTTTTCGGAATCGATTTCCTACCCGAAGATTCATCGCATCTATGGAGAACGGACTTTGGTGTATACCCGTTACTCAGGGCATTTAGGATTCTG
>JAUHWE010000095.1 GCA_030424825.1 Verrucomicrobiia bacterium | reverse complement strand
ATCGACTCCCTATTATGGGAAGCGATTTTCAAAAAGCGCTAACAAAATGAGCGAAACACGAAAAAAGTTGGCCTAAACGCAGAGATCACGACTTATTGGACACTTTCTGAGGTATCAAGTCTCCTCGCGTTGACAACAACTGTCCCAGTTTTATAAAAGTAGGACCCATACTTTCCAGCGCCTTCGCAAACTCATCTGGCTTACCAGGCCCTTCTGATCCGTCTTCCGCCAAATCGACGGTTTCCGAAAAACTGGCCTGTTCCACAATCGCTGGTTTCGCATACCGAAGAAACAAAAGCCCGATCTGCTTATACAAAACAAGATGTCTAGGTGCCAAATTCATTGATACGTTATCCAGCTAGTTCTCATAAAACCTTAAGCAATTAGCTTATCAGTCTCTCTAATCTCGCTTTTCAGGAGCCTCATTGGAGTACACTCTCACATCTGATTGTGATGCCTTATTTGATGAGTCTTCACGGGATCGCTTCCGATTCTGAGTTCTTTGTAAGACCAATCCTACTACGAATATAGCTAGCATGACGATGCCAAATATCGCCAAAAACTCTAAAATTGAATAAATCATAAATTGTCCTTTCTTTACTTTCTCCTTCTTAAACTGATTCGAGAAACCGGATCGCATCTACCGAATAGAATCGCTAGATACCCAATTTTCAACAAGGCGAGATCGCTATCAAATACTCTAGGGCGACAATCCTTGTGACATCTGCGTTACCAGACTAAGTTGCGGTTTCGGTTGTAGGTCACTGGACCCACAACCGAATAAGCGAATAGATATCCAAGTTACTCAACGGCATCCTTAACTTTGTCCGCAGCGTCCTCAGCCGCATCTTTTGCTTTTTTGGCACCGTCCTTGACCGCATCCCCTACATTTTCAACTGCGTCGCCAGCATCATCCGCAGCGTCTTCCAGATCGTTGCCTCCGCACGCGATCAACGCAAACGATACCGCGATAGCAGCTAATATTGACGAGAGTTTTTTTAATAATTTTGTGTCCATACGTATCCTACATCAGGACTCGCGCCACAATCAGACAATTTTCGGATTACCTGTGAAACAAGAGGGGAAATAGTTTAGATTTTCTTTAATCTTACTTTTGACTGATCAGATTTCGTTCAGTTTGCAATGTGGAATGTGATACACAATGCAGTTTGCATGGCCTACTTCCGTACGAGCTGAGAATGTTTCCTATTTGCACCGAATAGGGATCCGACAAAGCTGAGTCAGCTAGAGAGAAGGACCCACTGATACGACTTCATCACTGAACCAGCGGAGAGGGTGAAATATTTTCTACGACGGGCGCGCTTGTCGCATCCCTACATTGGAAATGAAGCAGAATAGACTTCCAAACTGTTTCAACCGACAATACAGACAGGATGGTAGTGTTATAATAGATGGATAATCGACCTAGGCTACCGTAGTTTTAGCGAAAGCGTAAAACCGCACGCCATCAGAGTCAGAACCGAAGTCATCAGCAAGCCAGATTCTGCTCTGCCGTGGGTTTCGAAGAGCTTGCACAAAGGTAAATAAAAAGCCCCCAACCCGTTGAGGTTGAGGGCAGTATAAAAGATTCTGGCTAATTGGCTGCTTCCTGGATCTCGTCACCTAATTTTTCGATATCCTTGCCTGCGCCATCAATGGTTGCACAGCCCGTAAGAACGCCAGCAAGAACAACAACGAACATAATGGAGATTAGATTGAGCGTACGTTTTTTTATTGTTTCCATAATTCCAGTACGCATTAATCGTGCCAGTAATTTCAAAGCAAAGGGAAGATTCCCTGCGGCGCTCCCAGAACATCCCACCCCATTCTGATGGATAAAACGAAAGAGCTATCACGAAATTCTCTCTAATAGAAAATGGGGTTTTTCGGATACTTTCTAAAGTTAACTCTTTGAGATTGGGAGCAGTCTTTCTAGCTCATCAATTAGAAGATTCGCGTTTCGTCTATTACTCTTGAAACCGACATCGAAAATGTCGCCAATCAATGGAATACTCCCGACTATAAGGTCTATTCCTTGATTAACTAAAAGGCGTATCCAAACTTTAGTACCCATTTTGAATCTAAAAGCAATCCAAAGGAAATACAGTAAAGGAGCAGAAGTTAATAGGTCACCTACCCCGGGAAGCAAGCCTAGCAAACCATCCCATCCTACCCTGATTCTAGTGCCTGGAACCCCTACTGCTGAATCCATAAGCACCGCTATCCAATCTAGAATTGAAATCACCCTCTCTATCTCATGTCGGGAACAATCCCCATTACTTCTCTCTTTTAAGTGACTTTGCATGATGCTGATAAAAAGACCAACGTTCTGACAGTTTTCAACACAATGAAGGTGATCCGTACTAGAACCAAAAGCTAGCACAAAGCACTGGCCGCTACCTATCTAAATACCCGGATCCGCTTACAGCATCTCATAATGCATGGTGCTCATTGCAGTCTACACCTATAAATAAAGATTCGATCAAAAGCCTTATTCATTTTACCCTCTATTTTGGCTATCTTCAGTTAACTGGCATGAAAATCGCAATACTGCATCCATAATCTTAAACCACAACATCAACCAAATATAATTATGCTATCTTGGGCCCTAACCTTCTTTATCCTTGCAGTAATCGCCGGACTTTTCGGCTTTACCGGAATCGCCGGCGCATCTGCAGGAATCGCGCAGATTCTATTTTTCATATTCCTCGTTCTTCTAGTGGTTTCTTTTATCGCCAAGGCGGTTCGAGGAAAGCCACCGGTGTAAGAGAGTTTTTCTATCATTACACTGGAGCACGCTACAGTGCCTATCGGAGTATACTTGATTTTCTTCGAAGGCAGCACCGGTCACAAGGCCTGTGCTGCCTTTTTTCATTACTAGGAAAAGGCAATGCCCAGAGAGCCTGAAGGCTTTAAGGGAGGTCAACCCTTACGATCCGATTCTTCTTCCGACTTTTGCTTATTGGCTAAGCCCTCAATCACGTTTCTACCCTGACCTCCCATATCAATCGTACGTATCGGAAACGGAATGACGATTCCGGCCTCATTGAAGGCCTTATGAATGGCTTTGACCCCAAGGTGACGAGCTGTAATGTAGGCCACATCACCTGGAACTTTGACCCAATAGCGAATTTTTAAAGTAATAGAACTATCCCCAAACCCGTAGGCCAGTATCTCCGCCTTATTATCGACGATGAATTCCAGGTTGCTCTCAATCGCTTCTTTTGCGACACGTATCACTTCCTCGAGAACCGATTCGTACGACACCCCCACTTCAAACTCGACGCGGCGCTTGCCAGTTACCTGGTAATTGATCAACGTGTTTTGAAAAACCTCTTTGTTAGGAATGATAACTCTTTGCCCGTCGAAATTCTCCAAAATCGTATTGCGCAAATTGAGCTTCTCAACAAATCCGAGACGATCATGCGTTTCGATCAGATCCCCTTTGCGGAAAGGCTTTCGGATCCCCATTACGATTCCCGCAATCAGGTTTTCAGCAGCATCCTGGAAGGCAAATCCCAGAGCGATACCGATTATGCCCGCTCCCGCCAACATACTCAGAGCGGCTTTCTGAAGTCCCAATACCCCTAGGGCAACGAACACCCCTAGACATAAAACTGTGATTTTGGCTATCGTTGAAGCGAGCCGAAGAATGACCTCTGAATCAAAGGTACTTCGGAATACTTTCTCGAACACGCGTTTGAGGATATTGGCTAATACCCAAAAAATGATTACAATACACAGTGAGACCACGGCATTGGGCAAATGGCGCAGCATGCCTTCAATCCACTGTCGAATCGTTTCCTCTAGTATTCCAACTGTTTCCTTCCAAGTGATCACAATTCAATTACGCTTTCGTATACCGCTCAATCGATCACCTTCGAATTCGCAGAACCTGTAACGCCGGCAGTAAGAGTCAGCTTCAAGGTCTCTTCAGTATTTAAACTCAACGGAGTTACATCCGCTTTGTCAACAATCGCCATGTATCCTCCCAATTGATAACTCATAGGCAGGTATACTATAATTTTCTCTGAAGCGTCTTTCACGCTTTCACCAATTTCATGACCAGAGAGGTTCTCCACCATTTCAAATCCTACCATCGAAACTCCCAGTTTCTCCATATGGACCATGACCGAACGACCCAGTTTTTTAGAGTTGTCTGACGGAAACATAAAATCCGATAGATCCTTCAAGCTCCCGTATATCGCTTTCACCAATGGAGCTCTCCCGAGGGCCCCACCCACAGCATTGAACAGCTTCTCGAAGATCCACATATGGGCCAACAGACCCACTGCAAATACAAGCCCGATTCCAAAAACTATACCGACACCGGGAAAATCCCATCCACTAGGAATAACCGGTCCCAGAAGCTTGCTACCTAGCGAACCAAAAAGAGACCCTAGCCAAGCCAGAATCGCAAGAGTTCCGGCAATCGGTACGAGAACTGCCAGTCCCTTTAAGAAAATTCTACTATATAATTTCATTACCTACCCCATTACGGCATTCTCCCCGTACTCAAGCTCAATTGAATAACATCAAATCGTTAGTTTAGCGCGATGATCCGTAGAATACTGTTTATCGGTTTACCATCGCCATGTAAATGATTCCCTCCATCAGCTTCGAATTATCTACCCTTTGCGACCGAGATCTTCGACTAAGAATAACAAACCTGACCAAAGCCAAAAATGCTGAATTTTAGATCTCGGGCAAGATTCTTCACTTCTTTGCTGTGTGACCGCCGGTACAGTTGATCACTCGCTTCAAATAGCTCCTCATCGGCCTCGCGAATCGAAGGGATCCGTTCTTTTTTAGCCGGATCTCCACCTAATCTTTGATCCGATCCAACAAGCTCTCCGAGCGTATCCGCTATCAAAGCTCGTTCAACCGCGATCGCTTCCAGGGACCTCTTCTGACGCGAGTCACCACCTGTCTTCGCGAGGTCGAGGTAGACTTCTACCGTCGACTTGGCCGCGTTGCGAACGCGCCTTAGTGATCGCCTATCAATACGCTCTGTTTCATTTAGGGTAGGATTATTCTCAGTCATACGAGGACTCATTGCTACTTCCGCGCCAAAACTCGATCACCGCCATTTCGAATACACCTAAGGGTCAATTCAATGCGCAATGCAATCGAATCGATCCAAAAGATTGCGAATCGCACGATCATCAAGCGAAGACAGTAAACCCGTTTACTCACCCTCGCTGGTCCAGTTCGAAATTTGAGCAACCTTGAAGACAATCATTTTGTTTTCACCGAATATTCCCTTGTCTACTCATAGACTGATAAAACAAGTGCGTTTCCGCTTTCACTGATCAAAGTACAAGGCCCCCGACTACGATCCAAACTGAATACCTGGTATCCATAGGATCATGATTAGATACGTCATTATATTCCTAATTCTAACAATTGTCGCAGCCGCTCCAGGGTTCACCGCCACCTCAATCACCCAAATCCAGATCGCTCTGTTCCTAGTCGTTTGGATCGTCTCACTTGTCTTGGATCGAACGGGGAAAACTAAACCTCTATGGCATCTAATCGAAAGAAACCTCAGCAAAAAGCAGCGCCCAGACCCAAAGCTCTTCTGCTACATACCACGCGGCAATAGCAGATTCTTCGCGCCTACAATAAGGTCCCTAATTGAGCGACTGCTGAAAAACTTCAATTGAGTGAATCGCGGTGTCGGACCAGTAAGCCTTTTTTCCGCTATTCCTGATAAGCCATCTTAAGCGGATCCAATATCGAACGAGCTTCGTCTTCGCTTAATTCTCCTGACTGCACAACTGCCTCCACGAGCGTAAGGCCCTCCTCGTAGGCTTTCTTAGCAATTACTGCTGCCTTGTCGTAACCAATTTTCGGATTCAATGCCGTTACGAGCATCAACGAATTTTCAGCATAGGCACGGCACTGGTCCTCATTGACGACAAGACCTTTTACGCAGCGTTCAGTAAAGACTTCCACCCCAGAACCCAGACACTCGATACCCTCAAGCAGGCAATGAGCGATCAGAGGCAAGGTGGTATTCAATTCGAACTGACCGTCGGAACCGCATCGCTGCACAGTGCTGCAAAGGCCCGATACATAGTGGCATACCTGGACAAGCATTTCACACATAACCGGATTTACCTTTCCCGGCATGATAGAGGAGCCCGGTTGCACCGATGGCAATTTAAGCTCTGACAATCCCGCTCGTGGACCGGAACCAAGCAGTCGGATATCACTGGCAATCTTTCCCAAACTAGCGGTAACTGCAGCAATTAATCCAGCAACCTCCATCGCGTCATCCCTTGCGCTTTGGGCTTCAAAATGGTTACGCGCTTCTCGAAACTCAACTCCTGCGTCTTCGCTTAAAAGTCGGCTTACGAGCGATCCAAAAGCCTCAGGCGCGTTAAGACCGGTACCAACTGCGGTGCCGCCAATCGCGAGTTCTCGCATGACATTAGAGGCACGATCTATACGCTCGAGCGACTTGGTCGCCTGCATGGCGTAGCCGCCAAAGACTTGCCCCATCGTAATGGGAACCGCATCCATAGTATGAGTACGTCCAATTTTAATAATTTTCCTCCAAGCTTCTTCCTTTCTCTCTAGCTCGCTTTCTAGTCCCTTCAAAGAGGGAACCAGCTTTTCTTTAAGCGCCAGGACGATGCTTACGTGCAAAGCCGTGGGAATCACATCGTTAGAAGACTGGCTCAAATTCGCGTGATCGTTTGGATGTACCGGTATTTTCGAGCCCAATGGTTCTCCCGCGAGCTGGCTGCATCGATTGGCGATTACTTCATTCGCGTTCATGTTTGTGGAGGTTCCCGAACCTGTCTGGAAAATGCCCACGGGAAATTGCGAATCGTGCATACCTGCCACGATCTCGCCTGCGGCTTTCTCGATCTTCGAAGCAATCTCAGGATCCAAGATTCCCAACTCTCGGTTCGCGATCGCACACGCCCGCTTTACTCTTCCTAAACTACGTATGAAACCAATCGGCATTCGCAAGTTACCCACGGGAAAGTTCATGACAGCCCTCTGAGTGGACGCCCCAAATAGTGAGGACGCCGGCAGCTGCATTTCTCCCATCGAGTCTTTCTCCGTTCGACCCACAGATTTTCCACTATTCATGAAACGAGTAGACAGCACCGCTAGCACCGGCGCAACGCCCCATTTGTTTGTAGGTGCGCGATCTTTACTTCAATACCTCCGAAAAACGGGGAATGCTGGCCCGCCGCAACGGTGTCATGCGCTTTGCAAGATTGATTGCAATATGAACGGTTTCTCAGATTTCCTTCGGCTCGACCCTGCGAATTGAGATCGGCTACTGATCCGCCAATCACCCCCGAGGTCCGTCATCGTTTCACCTATCAGGGGGATCACAACCCATACCATTGGCATGGAAAATGCGTCCCCATGACCAAACATTCACATTCACCATAAACCACTAAAGCAATGAACCCGACCAAAATAGTACCAATCATAGCATCAGCCTCAATACTTGCTGTTCTCGCGACAGGATGCAGCAACAACGAGAAAGGAAATGACATGAGAGTAGAAGAAAAGACAGAGCAAATCATGAATGAGGCGAAGGAAACCTCCAAGGAAGTGGCGAACATGACAAAAGACGCCTTGAATTCATTCTCTGAATACACAGTTGATAGGAAAGATCAGGCTGCTGCATTCATTGACAAGCAAGTCGCCTCGCTAAGCGACGAAATTGAAGACCTCAAGAAGTCCGCTTCTAAAGCGACCGATGCCACAAAGGAAAAGACATCTCAAGCAATTGATACCCTTGAGGAGAAACGCCGCGATCTCGCTCTTCAAGTAAAGAAGATGAGAAACGCGACCGGCGAGACTTGGGACGAAGTCAAGAACGAGACTCAGGAGAAATGGAATGACTTTACCGCGTTTCTCCAAGAAACGAAAAACAACCTTAAATCCTCGTAGATAAACCGCAACAAAACAGCTTCGAAAGCGCCAAACACTCCCGTTTGGCGCTTTTTTGTGCCTTACTAACTCTATACCTTGTTAAATGTTGAATGGTAGGGCAACGACCTACGGGCGTGCCGCACAAGCAGATCATAAAAACGCGGCACGCCCGGAGGGCGTTGCCCTACCATTCGTCCACCTAACAAAGTAGACTTAGAGAGTGTCCCATAAGTCGATTTCACTAATTGATCAAAAGTGTAGGACGGGGTCGTCGGAGACCCCGACCTGTCGGTGGTTGACCCGCCAATTGGGATGAATGTCGCCTCGGCGAGACGATCTACAATATAAAAGTCAGGAGAATATCTGCTCATATGGCGCTTCGATTGAGACTTATTGGAGACTCTCTTAGAATGGTGGATCATACATAGTACGCGCTCGTAGCTTAAGTAATAGGACTTTGGCTGGGAGGCGCCTCCTGACATCAGTCCATTCGATCGTTGTTCGTTTTTCATTGAACCCGCGAATGGGGAAATCAAGTGTCGGCGTCGCATGACTCCTTTAGAAATCGCTTCAGAAACAATCGAGAATCATATCGCAGGAAATCCTTACCCAGGCAGGGGATTGGTTGTCGGCAAGTCGCAAGACGATTCGCACTGGCAACAGGTTTACTTTATCATGGGCAGGAGTCCGAATAGCCGGAATCGGCAATTCGCCTTCGAAGCAGGTGTTCTCGAGACCCGTCCTTTTGATGAGTCGAAGGTGGAGGATCCGTCCCTCATCATTTACGAAGCGATGCTCGAATGCGGGAATGCCTTTTTAGTTAGCAATGGCGATCAAACGAGGACGCTGCATGACGGTTGGGCCAAGGGGGAGTCGATGGAAAAGGCATTGAGTGGACGCGAGCGGGAACCCGACGCTCCCAATTACACTCCGAGAATAACGGGAATGCTCGATTTTTCCAAGGGCACGCCTGAGATCGGATTGAGCATTCTAAAAGCAAACAAGACGGATCCCGAATTCACGGACCGGCATTACTTTTTCCCCAGCCCGCCGTCGCCCGGAATTGGATACGGCCTAACGACTTACCTGGGTGACGGAAACCCGTTGCCGACCTTTGTGGGGGATCCACTTTTACTGCCCATCGAAGGGACACCCGAAGCTACCTTGGATCGGTATTGGAATGCTTTGGACGAAGACAATCGAATTTCTATCGCGGTGAAAGAGATCACGGCTGACGGGTCCGCCTCAAGAATCGTCATCCGAAACAAGTACGTTTAACCACGGACAGAAGGATGAGGGAATCCTAGCGGCAAAGCGGGGCGAAAAATGTCCCTGTAGTTTAGGTGGTTTTCGATAGTCATCGGTAGGGCTGGCGCTCGTGCCATGCCTCGTGTGGAATTTTAGAATTTGTTTTTTAACCACAAGAAGCACACAATTCACAAATTGATTTGGGCCTTTTGTTAGTAGGGCGAGATCGTCCCGATCCGCCGATTCAGTTGAGCTGGCATAATCCGTCCCATTGAGAATGGGCTCCACGGCGGATCGGGGACGATCGCGCCCTACCTTGAGAAATCGATTCTTTCGTTAGGAACGCCAGTAATTCCTAGCCGACTTCGAAATCGGCGATTCCATGCGATTCCGCGTTTCGGGACGCGTATTCTGCTGCGAGCCGAACGGTGTCCAATATGCCTGTTTCAGGATGGTTGGCGATTCCGTCTAGCAGGGTGGCGAAAAATACGTCACCGCAGCCAATGGGAGATACGCATTGGGCACGTCTTGGCTGTACGCTGACGCACGATTCTTTTTCGGTTTTGATCCAAATAGGATTCTCTCCATCGGTAATGATCCATTGGGGACATTTGTAATGGGACGCGATTTGCTCCAAAAGCGAATCGGTGGACACTTCCTGTACATCGTGATCGAAGAACAGTTCGAGCTCGTTTCGGTTGATTTTCACGCATTCGGGAGACTGTTCGACAAACCATTTGAGCCCAGGTCCATAGGTGTCTACCGCCAGTTTCGCGGATTTATTCCTTTGGCGGATCCAGTCGCGAAAGGGTTCCCAGGTCTGGCTATCCCAATTAGGGAAGACGCCGCATATCGACAGTATGTATGGGCTTTCTAAGCGCGAGAGGTATTCGACGCACTCTTGCACTGCGACCTTTGATACGTGGCTGTCCAGTCCAAGAACCGAGATTTCTGCTTCTCCTGGGGATCGAATGATTGAACCCGAGCGGGTCACGCAGTCGATGGGAAACGCCTGGACGGGAATGCCTTTTCGCTCGAGCCATTCTACGGTTGTGGGGCCGAACGATCCACCCGGGAAGCAGATTGCTTTCGTTGCGGCATTTAGCCGTAGGAGCATCTTGGAGACATTGATTCCTTTGCCTCCTACTTGAAACCGTTCTTTGGTAGCTCTGCTTACCTGGCCGGGTCCCCAATTGTCCACGTAGTAAGTGGTCTCCGCGACGAGATTGGCGGTGAAGGTGATGATGGGGATTTTCGAATGGGAATGTGGCATTGCAACGGAATCTATTTGAGAATTGGAAAGGAGTTCGAATGGTGGCCTTTGTGCGAAGGCTTGTCGAAGCAGATTTTGTTTCACCCAACACGGTAGGGCTCGCTCGGGGATTGCTGGGCAAGTATCTCGTGGTGCGGTCGGATGGCCAAGAGAGGTCCCATTTGATATCCGAGGTGGAAGCCTATGATGGACCGGAAGATCTTGCCTGTCACGCGAGCAAGGGGCGCACGCGGCGAACGGAACCGCTCTTCGGTCGACCCGGATGTTGGTATGTCTACCTTTGTTATGGCATCCACGAAATGCTCAACCTCGTAACGGGCCCCGTCGGCTATCCCGCCGCGATTTTGATTCGGGGACTGGATGCGGTTTCAGGTCCGGGTCGGCTTACCAAGCACTTGGGGATTGACCGTCGGTTTAACGCAAGACCCGCTGCCGTTGAAACCGGAATGTGGCTCGAGGATCGTGGAGTTCAGGTTTGCGATTCTGATGTGCGGGCCACTCCGAGGATTGGAGTGGACTACGCAGGAGCGGATTGGGCGAACCGGCCTTACCGTTTCGTGTACGCGATCAACGATCATACGCGTCAAGCTAACATGGAATCGAGGATCTGCCGCGAGTTCAGCCTTCTCCTCT
>JAUHWE010000094.1 GCA_030424825.1 Verrucomicrobiia bacterium | reverse complement strand
CAGCCAAACCCTTTAGATTGGTGGGGCGCTAGTCGCCACGAGAGGGACGACTGCGGAGCGACTTGGTACGACCGCGCATGATCTTGCGCTTTAAACGTCTCTCACGGGAACTTTTTGTGGGCTTTGTCGGGCGACGTTTTTTGGGCAGGACAAGCACGCTTTGAATCAGCTGCTTTAGTCTCTGAAAGGCCACCTCACGATTCGTCTCCTGTGAGCGGGATTCTTGAGATTTTATGACGACCACTCCCTCCTCCGTAATCCGTTGATCCCGGAGCTGGAAAAGTCTCCTTTTCATCTCTGGCGAGAGGGAGGATGCGTTGATATCGAAGAAAAGATGAATCGCCGTAGAAACCTTGTTAACGTTTTGCCCGCCCGATCCCTGGGATCGGACTGCCTTTATCTCAATCTCGGCGAGCGGTATCTGAATCTTTCCTGAAATTTTCAGCATAATGGGAACGGCCTAAATGGTAACTGTTTGAAGGCCCATTCCAACTGAAAGATTGCGGGATTGAGATTATTTCCAGGTTACGGGAAGCCCTACTGTTTCCTCGAGAAGGGCAAGTAGGCTTGTCGATCATTAGGCCATGCAAAAGGGGAAGCCGCAGCTTCCCCTTTTGGATAATTGAAAGTAAATAGCAGGAATTCCCGGTTCAAAGGGGATGATCCCTGCAGAATCAAGTGGTCCGAGAACGGACAGCTAGCTCTTCTTTACATTCGTAGCGCAAGGACCTTTACGTCCTTCGCCGATCTCGTAGTCGACTGAATCGCCTTCGTTTAGGGCGTACCCGTCAGTTTCGGAGTGATGTACGAACAGGTCGTCTCCACCTTCACTCTGTTGAATGAAGCCGTAGCCCTTTTCCGAATCAAACCACTTTATTGTTCCTTTTGGCATGTGTGTATTGTTTTGCTATTAATTCTGACCTATTACGAACCTCGGGTTCTACCTGAATCCGCGATCAGAGGGCGGGACGTTAGACGAAACCCCCTCCCTGTCTAGAACCAAAATGGGATCCGAAAGGAATTGAAACGTCTAACTCGGTTTTTACAGCGCTAGAGCGACTCCAAAAACTCGGGCCTTTCAATCCTTGGATCGATAAGCTTGAGAATCCGAATCAACCTAGTAATAACGTTCTCAACCATGGAAAATCGCTGGAATGATCAGGTAGCTAAAGGCTTTCAAAAGGACCCCAAACAACTTCGCGTATACACCTCTCGTCTATTGGGCCAGGAACCTCAATTGGTTCTCCACGGGGGCGGAAACACTTCGGTGAAGATTAAGGCACAAGATTTCTTTGGAGAATCGGTCGAAACGCTCTTTGTCAAAGGAAGCGGTTGGGATTTGGCGACGATCGAAGAGGCCGGATTCGCTCCCTTGCGAATGGATATTCTCCTTAAGCTCGCGCAACTGGAAACATTATCGGATTCAGACATGGTTGAGCAACAACGCCTAGCCATGCTAGATTCGAAGGCTCCCAATGCTTCTGTCGAAGCCATTCTCCATGCAATCATTCCTTTTCCCTACGTCGACCACACACACGCTAACGCGGTGCTCGCCAATACGAATACCCAAGAGGGCCTCGAGCGCATCAAGAAAATCTACGGCGAGCGCGTTATCGTCATCCCCTACGTCATGCCGGGATTCGCGCTCGCCAAACTCGTGTATGAACAAACTAAGGACATCGCTTGGGAGAATTATGAAGGCATGATTCTAATGAACCACGGGATCTTCACTTTTTCGGACGACGCCAAAGAGAGTTACGAACGAATGATTCAACTAGTCACCGAAGCTGAACATTACCTGGACCAATCCGAGGCATTGAAACCGGCTACGGGTAAAAGCACCTGCGACCTCTTAGAATTAGCTCGCCTAAGAAGACAAGTCTCGGATCTCCGCGGACTTCCGGTAGTCGCAAAACTCGACTCGAGTCCTGAAGCTACGGGATTTGCCAATTTAAAAAACGCGAGTGACATCGGCACTCGAGGTCCCCTCACGCCTGATCATTCAATTTTCGCAAAACGTGTTCCCGTTGCCCTATCTAAGAATACCAGCGATTCGATTGATTCGTACGCTTCCGAATACAAATCCTATTTCGAAAGAAACGCTTCAGATGAACTAACCTGCCTCGACCCGGCTCCCCGGTGGGCCATTTGGCCCGGTCGGGGACTCGTCTCCTTCGGCATAAGTCCCAAAAACGTTACGGTTATCAGTGACATTGCTCGGCACACGGCCCGCGTGATCCAATCGAGCGAGGCTCTCGGCGGATGGGTACCCTTAGATGAGAGCGACGTTTTTGAGGTCGAATATTGGGAGCTTGAGCAAGCAAAACTGAAATCAGGAAAATCGATTCCTCCTCTACAAGGAAAGATCGTTTTCATTTCACTCTCAGAATCCGAGCTCGCTAAGCAATGTGAAGCAAAATTCACGAAGAATGGCGCTGCGGTCATACTGAATCAAGAGGGACATGAAAATGCTGGACCCGCTGTAGAACAAGCGGTGCGGACTTTTGGGGGTATCGATGTGCTCGTTACAAATATCGATGCCGATTCGCCCTGCGGGATATCCGATAAACTGCTAGCATCAGTCCTCCCTTTCCTTGAACTGGGGATTGAGTCAAAGATCATCGCCATCGGGCCGGTCTCTACTTCGAATCTCAACGAATCCCTAAGGAAGCTGACTTCTTACCTGAGTGAATCTGGCAACGAACAAATCCAAGCGATTGTCACGAACCCTAATACTGCCGAAGCCTCCTTCTCCACCAACAAATCAGCAGCGACTGAGGATCACTCATATGTAATCGAGAAGATCACGACCTTGTGAAATCATTTGGTTCTACTTCATTCTAAATTTGCAGGTTTTTTTGGATAACTACCAACGAATCGTTTCTGTATCATCAAAATGAATCCAACTGCTCTCGCCCAGACTGGCCTTCTTTCAATGGGATGTTTTCTTCTCGCATCATGCCTGCCCAGCGATCCTGCCAGACCTCAATCAGCCTCAGAGATTGGCGATGATTTTAAAAGCATCGCCCTCACACCCATGGAAGCAATTGAAGAAATGCGGCTTCCCGAAGGATACAGCCTCGAGCTTGTGCTGTCTGAACCCCACATCGAAGAACCGGCACTCGCCGTATTCGACGGAAACGGACGCATGTATGTCGCAGAAATGCGAACTTACATGCAGGACGCCGATGCAACGGGCGAGTTTGAGCCGACCAGTCGCGTTTCGATGCATGAAGACACCGATGGAGACGGGTCCTTCGACCGACATACCATCTATGCCGACAATCTGCTAATTCCTCGCATCGTCCTCCCATTGGATGATCGCGTCATTATCGGAGAGACCAACACGCTGGATCTCTACGCTTACTGCGATACTGATGGTGACGGGGTTTCCGACGAGAAAACCCTTTGGTTCGAAGGAGGTCCTCGGGGAGGCAATCTCGAACACCAGCCAAGCGGACTGATATGGGCCCAGGACAATTGGCTTTACACAACTTACAACGATTACCGGCTTCGTTTCACTCGAGGAGTTGTAGAGCAGGAAATGATTCCCAAAAACGAGGGTCAATGGGGGCTAACCCAAGACGATTTTGGGAAAGTATGGTACGTCGACGCAGGCGGCGAGTCGGGACCGGTGCACTACCAGCAGCACATCCCCTATGGCACCTTTGACATCGAAGGCCAAGAGGCGGGATCGTATCGCGTCGTCTGGCCAATCGATAATATTCCCGACACGCAAGGAGGACGTTTTCAACTCCGGGATGACAATACGCTCAACCATTTCACCGCTACCTGTGGACAAGACATCTTTCGAGGCGACCGATTGCCCGAGGACCTTAGAGGTGACCTCCTGTTTGCCGAACCGGTTGGCCGTCTCATCCGCCGGTCAAAAATCAGTGTTCACGACGGCATTACCCGTCTAGAGAATGCGTACGAGAAAAGTGAATTCATACGGACGACAGACCCCCTTTTCCGACCCGTCAACATGACTACAGCCCCCGACGGAACCCTCTACATCATTGATATGTACCGCGGCATTATCCAAGAGGGCAACTGGACGCGTGAGGGTTCTTATTTGCGCGGGATCATCGATGAATACGGTCTCGACAAGGAAATCGGACGCGGACGTATCTATCGCTTGGTTCACAAAGACTTCGAGCCTGGCCCCCAACCAAAGATGCTGGATCAATCCTCTGCGGAGCTCATCCAAAATCTGTCCCATCCAAATGGTTGGTGGCGTGATACGGCTCAAAAGCTGATTATACTTCGCAATGACAAGTCCGTCGTGCCAGACTTAATTCAACTGTATGAGTCATCTGGAGACATTGTAGCGAGAAACCATGCCCTATGGACACTCGAGGGGCTAGGAGCCATCGACGAATCGGTCGTTGAATCCGCGATGAAAGATCCCCGACCTGAAATCCGGGTTTCTGGTATTCGACTCGCGGAACCGTTTCTCAAAATTCCCAATACAAGCTCGGATTTCAGTCGGATTCACGATCTCGTTGAACGAGCCCTTAAGGACCAAGATCCACAAGTCGTCATCCAGGCGATGCTCTCGCAAAAGCGAGCAGAAGTCTCCGGCGCAAAGGCGCTTGCAAAAGCGACAGCTGACGCATCCCCCTCCAAGGGTGTCTATGCAATCAGCGATCAACTTTGGAAGGACGAAAAAGAAGATCCCTACCTGATGGCCTTGCTCGGCCCGGCCGGTCTCAAATCCTATCGGTCTGGAAAAAAGTTCTACGACTCGCTGTGCTTTACCTGCCACGGACCGGACGGCAAAGGCACACCCACAGGCGAAAGTCGGACCCTCGCTCCACCACTATTCAACTCGCCTCGCGTACTCGGCTCGAAAACAGCGGGTATCAGCATTCTTCTCCATGGGCTTCAGGGACCGGTTGACAACCTAGACTACGGAGCGCCCATGATTCCCATGAGCAGCTACTCCAATGAAGAGCTAGCTAATGTTTTAACCTACATCCGCAACAGCTTTGGCAACCGTAGCAAAGCCGTTCTTCCGGAAGAAGTTGGTGCAGTCCGCGACCGGTCAGGTACCCGCCCCTTCTGGACCCTTAAGGAATTGGAAGTCGAGGTACCCGAACTCGCTATCCCTGCCAACCCATTCATAAACCGAGATACCTGGAAACTCTCTGCCAGTCATAACGAAGAACAAGTCAAACTCGCGGTCGATAACAATTTCGATGCCGGCTACGAAGCGGCGCGAAGCCCCTTTGTCGGAATGTGGTTTCAGGTCGAGCTGCCTCAAAAAGGCATCATAAAAAGCCTTACGCTCGACGCTTCAGAGTCCAAAGACGGATTTCCTGTTTCCTACGAAGTTCATGTATCCGACGATGGTGAGCATTGGGGTGAAGCGGTAGCGGCAGGCAATGGCGAGCCTTTTACCCGTATTCACTTGGATAAACCTGCGAGTGGCAGATTCGTCCGCATCACTCTGACTAAAAAAGACGGTTGGACCCCCTGGTTAATTGAAAACCTGGAAATCTACGGCCAGGAAGAGCTGGGGTAGAAAATCTTTCCGCGTATTCAGCAACTACTTCGCTACGCTTTTCTCAGGCGCTAAGGCCGCTGCCATGGGAGGGAGCTTCGCCGAAGGAGTCGCGTCGGCATTGGTGTATCCCAACGCGTACAGAATCCCGTCGTAAAGATGCCGCATAATTGCCTGATTCTTGTACGTGTCTTCCCTATGACCAAAATTCGTATAGAACAGTCGACCTTTTCCAAATTCCCGTATCCAGCTAACGGGCACCTCTCTTGAACCAGGTCCATATTCCTTGTTGAACTTCTCAAACTTCTCTAAGCCCAGAGGCTCCATCACTTCCTCCTTAGACATGTCGAGACTGACCAAAACGCGGAGATTCTCTTCGCCTTGATAGCTGGATGGCTTGTACTGGTATATCTCGTCCGAATGCCAGAATCCCTTACCTTTAAAGGCGGCATTGAGAGAGTGAGTCGGATCGTCGAGCTTGAAAGCCCAAGTTCCGTTGGCGGTCCACGGATGACCGTTGAATTGGCCTCCGACTAATGCCGCACCTGCTTCCCATTCGTAGAAGTTATCGCTCGCCCCGTGAATCCCGATTATGCCTTTGCCACCTCGAACAAAATTTAAAACGGCTTCTTGCTGCTGTTCGTTCTCGAATTTGAGACTCGTCGTATTGTTAAACAGAATCGCATCATACTCTTTCAGGTTTTTCTTGTTGAATACGGAGTACTCGTCCGCCAGCTCAACTGAAAACGCCCTTGTCTTTCGAGCCATCTCTTGCAGCGCAAAGTTTGCTGATGGAATGGACGTATGGATAAACGTTTCGCACCGCCAAAACACCAGAATACGCTTGGGCTTTTTCAGCTTCTTTTTCTTGAGCCCAGATTCCTGAGGCTGGGATTGGCTGATCTCCATCTTCATTGTGGAAGTTAGCCTCGTAAACCGCTCTTTGGCCCTTTGCTGCCAAATGGTTGGTTGAGGAACCTGCCCTTGTAGAACCCAAAAGGGCCCCACGGCAGCCAATAATAGAAAAAGTAACCCTTTCGACATCGATCGATTCATGATTTAAAAAATAGGATAGCTAATGGCAACACGCTTACAAACTGAGAGCATATCAAACGAACACAAAAGCCAAGAGCCTACGAAGGACTATTGCGAAACAAAATTTACGCAATCGCGTATCTACTTCCTCTTCGCCGCCTTTTTATAGGCGTTCTTGATGGCGAAGTCGATGCGGCCTTCCATCTCCGGATGAAGGGCCATCGCCGAGGCCAAGCCGCTCTGATAGTTAGGATTCGCTCCATGTACAACATGCAGAAATACGATATAGTCATCCACATTGTTAAGCGACTGATCTGTCGTTTCCTTGATAAAGGGCATTCCTCCTAGAGCGACCGCAGTGCCCACTTTCTTACCCTTTTTCTTAGCGGAAGCACCCATAAGTCCACCCAATGGCACCTTCGCGCCCAAGGCTTTACCGACTGCCGAGCCGGCTTTTTCTCCTACAGCGGCACCCGCCTGAGCCTCCAAGGCTTTGCTCGCCCAGGCAGTCAAGTCCCGGTCATCTGTAAACGGAACCATGAACTTGCCTTGGCCACCCTCGAGCGACTTGGGGGCCTCCAAGTCGATCGTCATTTCGCGATACTTTTCTACGACCTTATTGATCTTGTTGATGACTACCTGCGCTTTGGCCACATCTGCCATCGAAGCGGCCTGAAGAAACTGGCTAGAAACAACAACGGCAAAAAGCGCAAGGACGAGACGGGTGAAGTTTTTCATAATTCTATGCCTATTGTGGGAGATTACAAGGTCCCAAGTACCCACGAACTTGTTACTCATGATTGACCGAAACCCCTAGGACATGCCAGCAGATTAGCCAAGAAAAAATTCGAACGACCCGCCCCTAGATCAGAATAGTCCTTTCGCTTAGATAATATCCTTGTTCCTCCCCACAGGATTGGGTCGTGAACACTTCAAGCTACCTTCATTCTCCTGAATGACTCAACTCGCGCTCGACATTCCTTTAAAATGAAGAGAGCCTCCTGTTTCGCAGATTCTAAACGCGGCAAGCGACCTCCCAAAGCTAGTCTACCCTCTATTCATGAACCCCCTCATCATCAGCCTCATTGGAATGGCAATCGTCATAAGCGGAATACTCGCTTTCAGGATGCATGCCTTTCTTGCCCTAATCTTCGCTGCGTTTTCGGTCAGCATCCTCACGTCACCGGAGAAGGTTCTTCAGTATTCACTAAATAGCTACATAGTAGGAGTAGAGTCCGTTTACGAGGACAATATTATTTTGGACAAAAAGCCGATTGAAGGAAGAGTCGACATTCTAAGAGTCAACGAGAAAGGACTTTGGAGATCCGTCGCCCAGGCCAATCTAAAACTGGCCCCTACTGAAGGAGTCGCGAAAGGCGTTCCGGTACAAATAGAGCTTCTCAACTCCAGCATTTCGATTCTACCGCGAGACGGGATTGTTCACTCCACCCAACTCGAAGCAGCCCTTAAAGAATCCAAGAAAAACTGGGGTGTGCGAATCGCCGAGGGGCTCGGCAGTACCATGACCAAAATCGCGCTGCTGATCGCGATGGCCTCCATTATCGGGAAATGTCTAATGGACAGTGGCGGAGCGGAACGAATCGTCTCCAGCATTGCCAAAGCCGTAGGGGAAAAACGCATGCCATTCGCGTTTATCGGAAGTGGATTCACGCTCGGAATTCCCGTGTTTTTTGATACCGTATTCTACCTTTTGATACCTCTCGGCAAAGCAATGCGCGTAAAAACGGGCAAGAACTACCTCCTCTACGTTTTGACCATCATTGCCGGAGGAACGATGGCCCACTCCCTTGTGCCTCCTACTCCGGGCCCTTTATTTGTCGCAGCGGAAATGGGAATCGACATTGGCTTGATGATGATTGGCGGGATCATCGTAGGGCTTTTTACGGTCAGCTCTGGATATATTTGGGCCGTCTATGCCAACAGTCGCTGGGAAATTCCGCTACGGGCCTCGGAGGAGCTTACGGACCGTGAGCTTGAGTTAATCGCCAACCGGGACGAGTCGGAACTGCCGGGACTCGGACCGTCGCTTCTTCCGATTCTCCTACCCGTGTTGCTAATGGGTGGCGCCACGGCGATCTCCCTGATGGCTTCCTCTTCGTCGAACCCTTCCGAAGCCCTCCAGTCAATCAACTCGATCATGCGAGTACTAGGGGACAAAAATATTGCTATGACAATCGCCGCAATCTGCGGAATGGGACTGCTTCTAAAATCTAATACATCCAAGAAACCCATTAAAGACCTCATTCAGTCTGCTCTTTCAAGCGGAGGAATCATCATCCTAATCACGGCAGCGGGCGGTACATTCGGTCACGTATTGCGGCAAACGGGAATCGCCTTCACCATCCAGGACATGATGCCAGCCGCTCAATCGAGCCTCATTCCCCTTAGCTTCTTTATCTGCATGGTCATTCGAACCGCACAAGGATCTGCGACCGTAGCGATGATCACCGCCATAGGAATCATCTCACCCATCATTGCCGCTCAGGAATTCACTTACCATCCGCTCTACATTGCCTTGGCGATCGGCTGCGGCTCCAAGCCGATAAGCTGGATGAACGACTCTGGATTTTGGGTGATTTCCAGAATGAGTGGACTCACAGAGAAGGAGATGCTTAAGACCAATACGATTATGGGTATCATCATGGGCACTACGGGTTTGATTATCTGCATGCTAGGCGCCCGCTTTCTGCCTCTCGTATAAACACCCGCCACAGACTTACCAATGAATTCTACCCAACTTATGATCCGTCAAACAATCGCGTTTTCTGCCATCCTAACGGCATTGGCCACGGTTTCGGCAGAACGCCCCAATATTCTATTCATCTATACCGACGATCAATCCGACCGGACTGTCAGTAGTTACGAGCGTTCTTTTCAATGGGTCGATACGCCAAATATCGATCGCCTCGCAGCTAGCGGCGTTCGATTCAAACACGCCTACAATGGCACCTGGTGCATGCCTGCACGAGCTACTTTTCTCACCGGCAAACTTCAGTACGGTGTTGAATCAATGCGCATGGAAGGCGCCTACCCTCGGAGCGTGTACGACCCGGAAAAGACTCCCTTCTGGATGCGTTCATTCAAAGAGGCCGGATACACGACCGCCCATATCGGGAAATGGCATACAGGTATCGATGCGGGTTACGGAAGAGACTGGGACTACCAAATCGTATGGAATCGCCCTAGATTCCCCCAAAACTCGGGCAACTACTACGATGACCAGCTTATTTCCATCAACGGCGGCGAGGCACAGATGACCAAAGGATATTCAACCACCAACTACACGAAGTGGGCGAAAGACTATCTCAAGGGTGAAGGCAGAGACGCAAACAAGCCCTGGTTGCTTTGGCTGTGCTATGCCGGAAGCCATGGGCCATTCACACCCGCTCCCCGTCATGAAGGAACAATAGACGAGTCGATAGAGATTCCCTTTCCACCCGATTTCCACGGACCTCGACCAGGCAAGCCTCAGTATGTCAAAAAGCGCAAGGCATGGAAGCTCGCCGATGACGGTAAATATTACACTCAACGGCCCCCGAAAGGTGGCGAGTTTCAAGAAAGCTCCCGTCGCTATCAGGAGACTGTAATGAGCCTAGACGAATCCGTCGGCCAGCTCATCGAAACGCTTAAAGAAACAGGGCAATTTGAAAATACGCTGATAGTATTCACCTCCGACCAAGGCTTTGCCTGGGGCCAGCATGGCTTCCAGCATAAGATAGCTCCCTACGACGCGAATATCTCGAGCCCATTAGTCATCTCGTTTCCAGGACGTATTCCTGAAGGGAAAGTCTGTACCACGCCCGTGGGTGGGCAGGATCTAGTACCCACGCTCTTTAGCTTTGCCCAAGTCGAGCTCCCGTGGGAAATGCACGGACGGGATATCACACCCCTGCTCCAGAATCCGGAAGCGAAAAGCGATCACCCCGTCCTCATGGCCTACACCGCTCGCACCTATGGTTCTGATACCCGAGACATTACCCAGTCGACCGATGACGGTAACGATATTCCATGGTGGGTTTCGTACCGCAAGCACAACTACAAATTCATCAAGAACCTGCTTCCCGGAGAAGTCGAGGAACTCTACGATATCGATGCCGACCCTGAAGAGCTAATCAACCTCGCCTTTTACCCAGAATACCAAAACAAACTCAATCAGCTAAAGCGCGAAATGCTCGCAGAGCTGCGTCGGACAAAATCGCCTTTCGTTGACCAAATTGACTAAGAGACAGTCCAATAGATCAAATATTTGCAGGGGCGCCGCTTGCGGCGACCGCATGGTTAGAGCGATAGCCACTTGAGCGGTCGCCGCAAGCGGCGCCCCTACACAAGAATCCATATAATCCAACTTATTAGACAGTCTATAAGAGACAAATCAAAGGCAGCGGGCGATCTCCGAGCGCCCATTAATATCAATTCACAACCAGTGGGCGCTCGGAGATCGTCCGCTACCCAATGTATCAGAAAATTGAAAACGAAACCCATCTCAATCACCACCCTCATCT
>JAUHWE010000772.1 GCA_030424825.1 Verrucomicrobiia bacterium | reverse complement strand
CCCACGGTTTTCCAGGCATCCTCCGGCCAAGTATCGTATCCAAATTCCCCAGGATGCGGAATAGTATGGAAAGTCCAGACCACTTTTCCCGTTCGTACGTCATAGGCTCTCACATCTCCCGGCGCCGATCCATACCCTTCGTTAGTCGCCGATCCTAGAATTAGTAGATTTTCGAATACGCGTCCCGGTGAATGCGACTGCACCAGTGAAAAAGAATTCGGATCACGCCCCAGCCCCTCCTTCAGGTTCACACTGCCTTGGTCGCCGAAACTGGAAATGGCCTTACCGGTTTCCGCATCAATCGCTCTCAGGTAATGATCACTGGCAAAGAAGAGCCTTTGGTCAGAGCGGTCTTCGCTTTCCCAATAATTGATGCCGCGATTGGTAATCGCCTTGCTCTCTCCCTTCGGAACATGAGTCCAAACCTCTTCCCCACTGGTAGCGTCAATCGCTACGATGGAATTGTTTTTCGCCAGCACAAATGCACGGTCATCCACAACCAGCGGCGCGAAAAAGTATCGGTTGTTGTCTCCCGTCGAATAAGACCAGGCGACCTCAAGGCGCTGCACATTCGAGCGATTGATTTGGTCGAGGCTGGAGTACTGAGCGGAGTCGGAACTTCCCGCATAGCTGCTCCAGGTTGAATATTCCTTTGGGGATCGCCCCGATTCGCCTCCACAACCGGCAAGAGCAATTGTGATTAGGATGAGAAATAGAGAAGGGGCCATAAGAGATTCGCTTTCGCCAGTAGCGTTACCGTTGGGGAAAAGTGTTAGCGACTAACTAAGCCCTTCCTTTTAGCTTAGGGCAAGGAAGGAGTGTCTAAGAAAGCGTTGTGGAATTCGGAGATGGCGAAAACAATGGGGCACCCAAGCGATTTCTATTTGCGGATCTCTGCTAAAGACGGTAGGGTTGGCCGCGATGAGACTCTCTATAAAGGGCCGCCAATCACCATAGCTAAACGCAAACTGCCTACCCACCAATACCCCATGTTTACTTTACCGATCCTACGAGCCTTTACCTTCTGGGTGGCTCTTCTATTGCTTTCTTCAATTGTCCACTCCCGGCCAAATGTCCTCTTTATCGTATGCGATGATTTGAATACACATGTATCGACATCTGACTATCCCTACATTTCCACCCCAGCCTTCGACACTCTAGCGGCGAACGGGATGACCTTTAAGCGGGCCTATTGCCAGTATCCCGTTTGCGGCCCATCAAGAGCATCCTTTCTCAGTGGGCTCTATCCGGAGTCCACAGGCGTCACGAATAACACTTCGGATATTCGTGAACAACGACCGAGTACCACCACCTTGCCCCAGGCCTTTCGCGAACAAGGCTATTGGACAGCTGTGACCGGAAAAATTTTCCACAATTCCAAGACGGATCCCGGAGAAAATGTCTGGCACGAGAGGACCTTTTTTCTCAATGACGAAATGCCTCTTGAGAGAAAGGCGAAAGAGGAGTTTGAAGCGCAGTACGGATCCACCACGGAACGGAAGAACAAAGCACTGTGGAAAAAGTTTCTTTTGGGCTACGCCCCTCAAACCATGAACCAGGCCCCGGGCTGGGGTCCGTCGGGCCTCACCGATGCACAGCATAGAGATGGCAAGAATGCCCGTCAGGCCATAGACTGGATTGAAAACAACGCCTACGGCGAAAAGCCCTTTTTTATGGCGATTGGAATCCACAAGCCACATGTCCCCTTCCTCGCTCCTCAAAAATATTTCGATATGTATCCAAAAGATGGGCTGAAGTACGTGAAGCCCCCTTCTAACTTCTGGAACACCGTTCCGAATTCGGCCCTATCAAAGCGCTTTGAGGGATTCGGTTTTGAGCACAGCGTAGAAAACGAAGCCCTTCGACAAGAATACATGCAGGCCTACCATGCGTGCATTTCATTTATCGATGCTCAGATTGGCTCCATTTTCGATGCGTTAAAAACTAATGGACTCTGGGAGAATACCATAGTCGTACTCACATCGGATCACGGCTATCAGCTCGGCGAACATTTCCAGTGGGGTAAAGTGACCCTTTTCGAAGTCTGCAATCGCGTACCCCTGATCATTCGCGCCCCGGGAAAAACCAAGCCCGGCACCACCAGCCAAGGACTCGTTGAACTTGTCGATCTTTTTCCTACGCTTGCCGCCCTGTGCCATCTGGATACACCGGATGACCTTCAAGGCAACAG
>JAUHWE010000093.1 GCA_030424825.1 Verrucomicrobiia bacterium | reverse complement strand
TGGGGGTTCGGGGCTCCGTCCGGAGTATATTCGTTTACATCGACAAGCACGTCGCGAGCGGTACCCGTTCCCCATGTGTGCTGGTTATAGTCTTCCAAATTGTATCCGAACTCTACAAACAAGTCATCAGTGATGCGCTGCTCGATGAATGCGTTGTACTGGGTAGCGTCTGCGAGGCGCTGTTCCGCCGTTCCATAGTAGTCGACGTCGTCGGGGAAAATACTGTCGTCGATAAAAGTCCAGCCATCGGCCTCCTGGTTGAGATTCCACACGCCAGGCAGGTTTTCCGGGCCGATCACCCGAGCCGTGTCGCGAAAAATCTGCGCTTCCTCGTAGTTCCCCATCCCATCGTACACCAACGTGGGCTGGTCGCCCGCCCGCTCAAAAATTCCCCCCAACTGTGAGCCATCGAAGTTGCCGTCCACGTTGCTGAATACCGGTCTACCGGTATTGAACCAAGGCGAAGCCCGGTCGTAGGGGAGAAATCGATTCACCCGGTTGACGTCACGCTTGGTCTTCTCCGCGTGCAGGGAGAGCGTTGTATTCTCAAAGGGCTGATAGAGAAGCGTGCCATAGACTCGATTGCTCTTGTCGTGATTTGGACGGATGTGCTGCTGGGCATTGTCGTCCATCCAAGCAACCCGCAATGCGAGCCTATCCTCAATAAGGGTCTTGTTGTAATCGAACACGTATCGCTTTCCATCCCAACTATCCCATTCGAATGAAACCGACCCAAAGTCGCTGCCGAGTTGAGCCCGATTCAGCGTCACGTCTAACACGCCCGCTGGGCTACCCGTTCCGAAGAGTATTGAATTCGGCCCGCTAGCGATAGTTACACGCGAGACGTTGTAGTTGTCGGTGGGCATCTCAATCGGGAAGAAGTTGCGGGACAAAGTGCCTCCCAAAACCCCTCGTATCTGATTGAATTCCCTGATGTTGCTGTTGCCAAAACCTTCGCCATTTCCCGACACATGGTCGTCCGGACTCGATACATTGACCGAGTAGATCAAAGACTCCTCCACGCTATTGACCGCGAAATCGTCCATGAACTCCATCGTCATAACCTCCACTTGAGAGGCCACGTCCTTGAAGTTCGTTCTCAGACGGCTGCCCGCCAAAGTTTCAGTCGCGATCCAGCCGTCTTCCGCTTTGACGGAGAACGGTGACAGTTCGAAGATCTCGTTAGATTCGCTTTCACTTTGTGAATACAGGTTGGGCGAATAGATGAGAAACAAGGTAAACGCCGAAGCGGCAAAACCGATGCGAGTGAAACTCGCCAATTCTAGTAGTTTCATATCATTAATGTAGTTGATTAGGTTCAGACACTTCCGTGACGTACGGATACAACTGAACGCCCGCAGACGAAGCATCCTATAGAATAACCGATGAGCAAACGGAGCAATGAACTCCCATTCGCAGCTTTCTGGGTAGCACCTTAGGATAAATCAGTTTTTCCTAGGTCACTCCAAGTAGCTTGAAGTAGAAAACGGGGATGAGGTAATTCGTGTTTCGAGTTTGATAAG
The DNA here is from genome assembly GCA_030424825.1 of Verrucomicrobiia bacterium. Lineage (GTDB taxonomy): Bacteria > Verrucomicrobiota > Verrucomicrobiia > Opitutales > Opitutaceae > Pelagisphaera. The sequence continues at coordinate 9,578 of JAUHWE010000093.1, read as the reverse complement.
GTACCCGCTTTCGAGTCCAAAGCATTCCTTTTTTCCCGTGTAAAGCAAGCATATTCAAACGTGCCCAGTTACCTTAAAAGGGCAAGAGTTGCAGAACAATCCGCAGCGAAGTACTAGACACAAAATCCAAAAGAACGCGACCCAACCAGAACGAGAGCAAGAACAGTCTCAACTCTCCGGTGTCTGCCATGAAAAAGCCTGCTTCCCAAGCAGGAAACAGGCCTCTAAAAACGCAGAACGTAACTGCTTTGGGCGGCCTTAAATATCGATCTCGAAACTAAGCACGAACTGGCGCCCTGATTTTCGAATCATGCGAATATTGTCACCATTGATGTCCTTAATACCGGGAACATTGTCATCTTCATCCAAGGCATTGCGAACATTGAGTTGGACCTTGTAATTGCGCTCTCCGAAGAGATTCGCTTCACCACGATAACTCGCAAAGAGGTCCGTCGTAAAGTCCTCAGCCCCGAACTTGGGCTTCGTTAGATCCACCACGCTTTCTGGATCGTCAGGCGAACCTGTAATGCCATATCCAATAACAGGAGCTTCACGCCATCGAAGAGCGCCTCCATAGGTTAGGCCTTTCAATTTCCCTTCGCGGATTCGGTAGCTCGCATTGAAATTCCAGCGCCCGGTGCGGTCGAACTCGTTGGCCTTCCCATCGAGCGATTGTATCAACGCCCAACCGATAGAGCCTCCAATGGTTTGCTCGAAATGCCTTTGGGCCAAGGTGTCGCCGCCTTCAGCGGGATTCTCATCATTGTACCAAGCCGTTTCCCAGGTCCAGGTACCGATCTCCCCATCCCCATCGAGATCTCGAGGATCGTTCTCGCCGCCTTCAGGAACATTTAACTGCGTCCATACCGCAAGCCGTTCATTCATATACTGGTCCCAAATCGCGCCGATATTACTCTCAATTGCGTCGCGTTCCGTCCAAGTGAAGCGTAAGTTTAGATTAGGGATGGGATTTGCCGTAATGGTTACCTCCTTACCTTCGGAATATTTATCACTCATTACCCAATAGCAGCAGCGTCCCTTTTCACGAAACCCTCCCGTACCTTGTCCGGGATAAGTCGGATTCTCTACCAATGCACGCCAGCGGTTCTCTACGTTCCAGATCGGGTCGCGCCAGCGATTGAATGGTGTATTGGCCGCTCGCTGAGGACCGCCCAGCGTTTCGAAATCATTGTAACGAATAGCGAGTTTATTATCAAGCAGCGTGAGAGTGAATCCTAGATCTTGCCCCTCACCTTCCGCGCCAGGATACTCTGTTCCATAGGGATCAAAACGGCCAATGTTTGGCTGGAACGTATCGGATTCATTGAAGTGCAATGAGAAGTTTTCCGTTGCATGGAAGACAACGCCTTTTGTGCGCGTTATCCCTTTCTGAGTAACTCCCTGTACCTTCAAATCCAAGTCGTCGTAAAAAGGCCATAAGCCCGTCGGACGGGCGAACGGCAGCAGATTTCCATTCGCATCATAAACGCCCCTCCAATTCCCATCAGAATCCCGTCCACTGTTGCGAGCAGATTCATCTACGTCGAACGTCTTGCTACTCGCTTCGTCTTGACGCCAGCCGTAGGTGACCACTACCCGGTTGTTCCAGAAATAGCCTTGATACGCGAATTGAAGCGTATCCTGAGCATTCGAGATTCCTTGAGCCGCGTTGTTGGCGATCAATTGACGCCCGTTTTCATCGTAATACGGAATCTCCGAAGCAGGCAGCGTCACCATATTTCCCCCACCATCTCTAAGCTGGACTGCTCTCCCATCCAAAATCAGGCCATCGGCTTCTCTTGCGAAGTATCCATTTTCTTCAGTCAGATAGTGCCGCACAACCAGCTGGCGGGAGCCATCGACCGCCCAATTGTTATTCGAGTTCGGGCTAGCCATCCGGCTAAAACCAGGAAAGTCCACATCATTTCCATTCACGTCCGGCAACCAGCGATAGCGCATTCCCTGCTGCCCTTTGTTTTGAAACTTGTCATTCGAGAAAAGCGTCGCTAGCCGGTGCCGCCCTAGCTTGCCAACCCAGCCATCAGTCCGGTCCGCGAAATCGTATTCGTAGGATACCGTGGCCCGCCAATTTTCGCGGTTGTTATTGTCATCCTGCCATAGAGCATTTCCCTGCAGATAGAACTCTCCCAAGTGACGATTGGGGGATCCATCGGGATTGAATTCGTTCACATCCACATTAATATTCCGATTCACACCCGTATCCCAGGTATGCATATTGTAGTCTTCGAGGTTATACCCAAGCTCTACATACAAGTTCTCTGCCAGTTTCTGCTCAAGAAACACATTATACTGCGTATCGTCTACAAATCGTTTCTCTGCGGTACCCCATGTATCCACATCGTCCGGGAAAATACTATCATCAATAAAGGTCCAGCCATCTGCTTCGATATTCAAATTCCAAACACCGGGAAGATCCTCCGGCCCTTTAACGCGAGCGGAATTAAAGTATATCTGGGCATCATCATAACTGCCCGAACCATCGAGGATAATCGTTGGTTGGTCGGCCTGCCGATTGAAGATTTCCCCCAACTGAGAGCCGTCGTAGGCTCCTCCTACATTGCTGAAAACGGGTTTTCCCGAATTAAACCAAGGCGAAGCAGAATCATAGGGAAGAAATCGATTGATGCGGTTGAGGTCGCGCTTCGACTTTTCGGCATGCAATGAGATCGTCGTATTCTCGAACGGCTTGTAGAGAAGCGTGCCGTACGTGCGCGTGCTTTTGTCGTGATTGGGTTCCGTGTCCTGCTTGGCATTGTCGTCCACCCAGGCCACACGGAGAGCCAGCTTATCCTCAACCAAGGTCTTGTTGTAGTCGAAAACGTAACGCTTTCCGTTCCAGCTATCCACTTCGAACTTGATCGTGCCGAAGTCGCTTCCGAGCTGTGCACGATTCAATGTCACATCCAAAACACCAGCCGGACTGCCCGTACCGAATAGAATCGAGTTGGGGCCACTGGCGATGGTCACCCGAGATACATTGTAATTGTCCGTCGGCATATTTATCGGGAAAAAATTGCGCGAAAGAGTCCCGCCGAGAACGCCGCGAATCTGATTGAAGTTGCTAACGCCTTCATTCCCGAATCCCTCTCCATTTCCGGATACATGGTCCTCCGGACTCGAAACATTAATAGAATAGATCAAGGATTCTTCCACGCTGTTAACCGCAAAGTCGTCCATGAACTCCATGGTCATGACCTCCACCTGAGAGGCGACATCTTTGAAGTTCGTTCGCAGGCGGCTTCCCGCCAGCGTTTCAGTGGCAACCCAGCCATCTTCCGCTTGAACGGAGAAAGGTGAGAGTTCGAAGAGTTCCTCTTCGGTATCTTGCGCGACGGTATGATTCAACAGGAGTCCGCCGCTTACGAGAGACAGCAGGGCGCCTCTCTTGAGGTATCGGTTTTTCATATTTTTGTTTTGTTGGTATGATTGGGAGTATATCGAGGAATGGAATCATGAGTGAAAATCATAACAGAGTCACGGGATTAGGTGTCTACAAAAACGGCAAACTCATATACGAAACGAGCGTACCGACAGGAATCGTAGCCACTCCGGGATATTGAACACCTACCATGCTATCAATAGCCGGGCACTGGCAGAATAGGCGAACCTCAGAATATAACAGCCATCGATATCGACGAGCGCGTTCACCCTGAAGGACTCCCGCTGTCTACCGAGCAAGAACTATCGCAAGTCGTTGCCTAGGATTTCTCTCAATAAGCGTCGTACTTGTCCGACCTGCCTTTTGATTTCTCTACCGGGTACTTCGCGGCATTGATCGCCATTTTCCGCTCGATCGCTTGAGACAGATCAATCTCCGCTCGGTTAGCGAACTGGAACGCGTAAATGAGCACATCCGCGAGCTCGTCTTCAACCGCCTGCCTCGCATCGCTATCATCGACGAGTCTGTTTGATTCTGGGTTGTCCACCCATTGAAATCGCTCCATTAGCTCGCTCGCTTCGATCGAGATAGACATCGCCAGGTTCTTGAGCGAATGATACTGAATCCACTCTCGTTCCTCGGCAAACGCCGCTACAGATTGCTTCAGCTCTTCGAGAGTAGACACATGATCAGGCATCACGAATTCGTAAGCGCCGGGCGGATCTCAGGCAAACGAAATTAAGAAATCCACTCCCTAAGTGCTGGGTTCATTGACAATCCAGTGATATTCCTCCGAAATGCCATCCAATCCATTATGAAAATTGCCATCTGTTCGTCCTTTCTATTTTTAATCACGGCCACTGCCGTGCATGCGCACCCTTCGGGACTGGCTCACGCCCATCCCCACACAGAGAATATCAGTGCGCTCGCGATTCTGTCGGCTGTAGCCGTCATTGGTTCAATTGCCTGGATTGCCCTTCGAAAGACCCATCGAGTCCAAAAAGCAAAAAGGTCCCGCTAGTCGGGTCTCAATCTAGCCGGCTGCCCCTCGAAAGCGGATTCGACGATCCGAGGAACACCCTGCTCGACCTCGGAATCTAAGTACTTCTAATGAATGCTACCCTACTCAATCGTTTGGAAGCCTGGTTCGAACCCATTAAGGGCAGTCTGACTGCGTTCTCAGGGGGTGTCGATTCTGCACTCGTGCTCTACCTATCCAAGCGATTCCTTGGTCACAACGGTATCGGGGTCATCGCAGACTCACCCAGTTTAAAACGAGCCGACCTCGATTCTGCCAAACAGTTCTGCCAACAGTTTGGTATTTCCCTCCGAGTTATCCATACCGACGAGCTCGACAAGACGGAATACAAAAGCAATCCGTTCAACCGCTGCTACTACTGCAAAGACACGCTCTACAGCATGATGCGGGATCTCCATCGATCGGAGTACGCCGATTTCACCCTCCTAAACGGAGCCAACATGGACGATCTCGGGGACTTTCGGCCCGGACACCAAGCTGCGAAGGAACAGAATATTCTGTCCCCTCTCGCCGACTGCGGACTGGGCAAAACGGACATAAGAGCATTGGCTAAACAATTTGAACTCCCCGTTTGGGACAAGCCAGCCAGCCCGTGCCTCAGCTCTCGCATCCCCTACGGCCAAGAAGTGTCCAAAGAAAAGCTGTCTCAAATTGAGGCTGCCGAAATCGTATTGAACAACCTCGGCTTTTCGGAAGTTCGCGTGCGCCATTTCGGGGATCTTGCCAAGATAGAATCTCCGGAATCGGAAATCGAACGACTCCAATCTCTTTTTTCCCTAATCGAATCCTCCCTAATAGGAATCGGTTACAAACAAGTCGAAATCGACACGGAAGGCTTGGTTTCCGGAAAACTAAATCGAGCGATAAATTCGAATGGATGACTATAATTTGGATACCAATCGGGAAGAACGCTTAGGATTCCCCGAAGTCGTTTATGGAAGCTCAAAATCTACTGACCTCCTGAGAAGGATTCTGAACGAATACCAATCCAAAGGCCGAAACGCGCTCGCCACAAGAGTCCAGCCGGAAAAAGGCCAGACGTTGCTGGAACACTTTACCGAGGCTCACTACGATCCGGTGTCGCAGTGCTTTCTGCTACGGGCGAACCATCTCGACGACGCCAAGGGCCGCATCGGAATCGTGAGTGCCGGCAGCTCGGATCTTCCCGTCGTTAACGAGGCGTACTACACACTCAATTTGCTCAAAGTGCCCGCAAAGCGCATAAATGACGTAGGGGTGGCCGGAATACACCGGCTTTTTGATCGCCTAGATGAACTCAAAACCTGCCAGACGCTCATCGTCGCCGCCGGATTCGAGGGAGCGCTACCCAGCGTTGTAGGCGGACTCCTGTCGCAGCCCATCATCGCCGTACCCACCAGCGTCGGTTATGGGGTCGCCACGGGCGGGATGGCCGCCCTAAACGCCATGCTGTCGAGCTGCGCCAATGGTATAACGGTCACCAATATTGACAATGGATACGGCGCTGCCATGGCCGCCTATAGAATTTTGAAACTAGTCGACTCCAAGTGAAAATCCTCTACATCGAACCCTTTTCTGGACTCTCCGGCGACATGTTTCTCGGAGCCCTTTGCGGATTGCTGGACGCCTATGACGACCTAGAGGATTTGCCCCGGAAACTGAACTTGCCAGATGGGCGAGTGGAAATATCCAGCGTCGAGAAAAACGGGATCGTCTGCCGCCACGTTAACGTTATCGATCTCAATGAGCCGTCCAAAACGCAGGACGATCATAAGCATGAGCACGAGCATCACGAGCACCCTCACCATCACCACAGCCACGACGAAGGTCACAGTCATTCGCACAGCCACGAGCATTCTCATGGCCATGTACACGGACCGCATTCGCATCGCCATCTGAGCGAGATTGTCGAACTGATCGACAATGCGGATATCAGCGAATCCGCCCGAACCATCGCCAAGGAAATTTTCCACCTCATCGGCGAAGCAGAATCCGAAGTTCACAACATTCCCATCGAAAAGATTCACTTTCATGAAATCAGTGCGGTGGATTCAATCATTGATATCGTCGGATGCGCGGTACTGATTGATCGACTCGGTAAACTCACCACTTATTCGGAGCCCGTTTGCATCGGTCAGGGGATGGTGAATACACAACATGGACTTCTCCCGGTACCGGCACCTGCAACTGCCAAACTGCTCCGAGGTATTCCTTGCTACAAAGGAGAGGAAAAAGGCGAGCGCGTAACTCCAACCGGAGCCGCAATTCTCAAATTCCTCAACCCCCTCTTCGAATCGCCTACCTTGACCATCGAACAATCCGCCTATGGACCGGGAATGAAGGACTTTATCGCCCCAAATGTCCTCCGGCTCTCGCTAGGAACGCTCCCACAAGTCTCATCCAAAATCTATTCGATCGAGACCAACCTAGACGATTGCTCGCCAGAACTTATCGGTACCGACTTCCAGTCTCGGCTTTTAGAGTCGGGAGCGATCGATTTCGCACTCACACAAGCACTGATGAAAAAAGGCCGGCCAGGCCACCTCCTTAGTGTCTTAGCAAACCAAGAGAATTTGGAAAAAGTTTGCGACTTCATCCTCGAAAATACTACCGCCATCGGTGTCCGCTACTACCCTGTGAATCGCAAAATTCTTGATCGATCCGAAGATTCCATTTCCACCGATTTTGGAAACATTCGAGTCAAAACGGTAACGACCCCTTCCGGGAGAAAGCGGCGGAAAGCAGAATACGACGACTTGGCAAAAGCAGCGAAGCAGCATAGCATTTCCATCGCTGAACTAAAGCAATCGATTGAAGACCAATAATTATGCACTACAAAATAAAGATCCTAGCTATACTTAGTATCACTTTTTTCTCTACGACAGTCCAAGCCGAAAAAACGAAAGTCCTACTAGTTGCAGGTAAAAAAAGCCATGGATACTTCTCGCATGAACACAACGCGGGTTCAATTCTCCTAGCAAAGTGCCTTAACGAAAGCGGTCTGGATTTCGACGCGTCTGTCTATCACAACCCAGAGAATCCGGGCTGGCCCAAAGACGACTCGCTACTGAAAGGAATTAAAGCGGTTGTCATCTACTGTGATGGTGGAGAAAAGCATCTTGCTAACAATCACGTAGGTGCCATCGACGCGCTGCAAGCTAAAGGCGTAGGTGTAGGCTGCCTACACTATGCGGTCGAAACCGTGGACGGAGCGCCGGGCGATGCATTCCTGCGCTGGATCGGCGGATACTACCAACTCTACAAATCGGTCAATCCACACTGGACACCCAAGTTCGAAAAACTTCCCGACCATCCGGTTGCCAATGGTGTCGAGCCTTTCTCAATAAATGACGAATGGTATTTCAATATGCGCTTTCGCAAGGACATGAAGGGAGTCACCCCCATCCTTTCCGCCGTTCCTCCACTAGGGCTACTCCCAGAAGAGGACCATCATCATCGGTCAACGCCCGATGGCAGAGCAGCCGTCGCCCGGCAGGAGCCTCAGCATGTCATGTGGGTATCGGAAAACGAGAACGGGAGCCGCGGCTTCGGATTCACGGGAGGGCACTTTCACGACAATTGGCAGGACGACAATCTTCGCAAAGTCGTCCTCAACGCGATCGGCTGGATAGCCCACCGGGAAATCCCCGCCGAAGGGATTCCCTCTCGCACCCCAACGATTGAAGAATTGAAAGAGAACCAAGACTACCCGTACGATCCTTCAAAAATTCGCGACGACAAATACGCTGACCGCAAGCGGAAATAAACTCAGTCAACGGGAATTAGCCGCTCCACTCGAACCAAGCCAGCTCCGCCAAAAGAACTTACCGGGACAACTTCGAAAAGCGATGCCTGACAAATGAGTTCCTCGGCAAATCCCATTGCGTCTTTCATCGTCGATTACGATCTTAACCTCTTGAAGACCGATGTAGCCGGGCGGGATTTCCTCTCCGCCAAGGCCCCCCTTAGCGAACAGTCTCCGACACTAGCCGCCCTCATCAAATCGGCAATCGCCGACGATCGTCCCTGCTCGAGCAATGTCGTCTTCCTCGGGACCGAGCATCAAAACGGGGGCATCAAAATAGCAAATTGCATCCCCCTCTCCACTCATTCGCTCGTTTTCATCACGCTCGTTCACGCGGTCGTTGAAGAGTCCGCCCCCACAGCGACCTCTACCCACAAAATCGACATGCAAAGCGCCTTTCTGGCCAACATGAACCATGAAATTCGCACACCCCTCAATGGAATGGTCGGCATGCTGGACCTTCTCGAAGATACGGTGCTAGACGAGGATCAAACGGAAATGCTCGAGGCCATTCGGATAAGTGGGGATACCCTGTTAACACTGATAAACGACATCCTCGACCTTTCAAAAATCGACGCCGGGAAAATAGACATCGAGTCGATTCCCTTTTCCCCAAGCGAATGCATCAATAGCTGCGTTTTTCTTCTGAAAAGCAAAGCGGCACAACGGTCCATCTCCATTCATGCTAAGATCGACGAATCTGTCCCCAGCATTGCTGTCGGCGATTCTGCTCGCTTACGTCAGATCATCCTCAATCTCGTTAACAACGCCTTAAAATTCACTATCGAAGGCGAGATAAGTATCGAGGCAACCACTACGCCCTTATCCGAAACGTCCTCTCTATTGCGAGTTTCAGTCAGGGACACTGGCATCGGCATTGCTCCCGATAAAATGCACCGACTTTTCAAGCCCTTTTCCCAGATCGACGCGTCCATATCGCGGCGGTTCGGAGGCAGCGGCCTAGGACTCGCAATCTGTAAGAACCTAGTCGAACTCATGGGAGGGGAAATCCAAGTCGAGTCCGTTCCCAACCAAGGATCCGAGTTTCAATTCACTGTCCCCTTGAACATTGTCTCAGACATAAGAATGGAAAGCCCTCAGTCCCAATTTTGAGGTGAGTTGATACGGGAATAAACTTTATTCGATCAGATAGATCGAGATTAGTGTCACTCGTAGATTAATCTGCGGCAATCAGACTAAACGACACATTGGTAGCGCCTTCAGTACTAGACCTTACTTGAATCGTCCCACCGTGGCTTTCGACAATCCGTCTGGAAATACTAAGCCCGAGACCACATCCAGGAAAATCGCTCTCAGAGTTCAATCGATACAACGGGTCGAATACTCGTTGCCAA
>JAUHWE010000771.1 GCA_030424825.1 Verrucomicrobiia bacterium | reverse complement strand
ATGCGCCCGCGAAATGAAATGTCTCGAATATTAACAAAATATTGTCAGCCAATCACTTGTAGCGCTAGCTTGACGCGTATGATCGTTGATCGCGGAATAAACCCCACTCATGCGTACGTGATCAACGATCGCGGTTACAGGATTAAATAGAGGGTAGCGTCTACAGGATCGGCCCGCGACCCATTCCACTCTATCGTTAGCTAATACCCCTTGAAATGAACCGGGTCGTCCGGTTGCCGAAAGCGGGTTTGGTAGGTCTTATTGCTCGCGGCAAGCTTCAAGAACACGTCCAACGCAACCACTTCCACGGGCCCTTCCAGGTTCTCCACAACCGTTACCAGACTATTCACGTCATTCGATTCGCGCACGTGTACCGCCAAAAAGTAGGGCCGTTTTGAATTCAGAGTAATCAGCTCGTTTAAATCCGCCGTCACTTCCTCGCGAGGGCGTTTCGGATCGATGTAGTAGTCGTAGGAAATGAGCGGGCGCGAATCGCGCAGGTCACGCGTTCGGGCCGGTCCGTATCCGTTGATGAATCCCAGAACATCCGGAAAGGCTTTGTAGTACGCGTCCACCGTCTCCTCAAAAAGCTCGGCATTTCCCACATTCCCATCCGCTGCGGAGTTGTCCATTATCTCCATCACATGCTCGTCGAGAATGCTCATTAGGTCCTTCGCTTCTTCCATCAAAACCGGAAATCGGTCTTTAGGAATATTATTGGGGTACATATACCCCGGTCCGGAAAGCCCACCTATAAAATAATCGTTGGGGGTGGCCGACTCGTGGAAATACTCGAGAGCGGCGGGTGAGAACTTCGTCCAGTTCATGGTAACCTGCCAGGCGAAGGGCAGCTTTCCGCGTCCTGGCTTTGTCCATACACCAATGCCAATGCTGTCGGACTGAATGAAGGTCATGTAGACTTTTTCCTCCGCGACGAGTACCGCGTCTTTGGCAACTTGATGGTTGTTCGTGAAGCGAAACCCAGGCGTGAAATCAAATTGGCAATTGTAGCTCAAATTCGGGAGATTGTGCAGTCCCTCCATTTTGATCCCATACATCGACAAGAGCATGGTCGATTGCTCCTCGGTATCCTTTCCATAAGGATGCCAGCCAAAAACGGTCGCCCCCACGTTAAGGTCGCCAAGCAATCGCCGATTGAGGGCCAGCTCGTCTGCCTCTTCCGGATCGGCCGACAGTTCGTGGAAGAACATCCGCTCGCGAATGCCCCAATCCGCCATAGCCGGCATCATCACTCGACCGCGATGTCCACCCATCAACATGATTTTGTCACGATTGCATCGATGCCAATAGCGCTCAATCGCATCGGCATAAATTGCGGCATGGCTTTGACCCGTGTAACGTCCCCGCAAGTCATCGATAGGTCTAAGGCCGTGCTTTTCGACAAGCGGTATCAGCGCTTCAGTGACGACTACACCATCTTCCAGTCCCGCAATCGTAAAGGCGACATTAAGGGAAGGTCCCACTTCGGTATCCCAAACCACATAGCCTTTGGCCGCAGACTTGAAGCGCTCCAAAGCCGCGTCCGATGTCTTGATTTCCGAATACGATACACCATGCTTACGCTGGTAAAACTCGTAAAGCGGCTCGGTGATCTCCCATTGGAAGTCTGGAGGGTGAATAATGTACAGCTGAGCCTCTTCCCGATTGGCCAATCCTTGCAGGCTCACCAGCATCGCCTTTTCCGGCAAGCCGCTAGCGACCTCCCAATCGAGATCAAAGCGCATCGAATAGGCGCTTTTTGTCGGCTCTTTTTTCGCCAATGAGAACACGGAACCCATTGCGAAAAGTAAAACAGCGATAACCTGGTACGAGTGATTCATATCATTCAAGGGCGTGAAGTGTCGTCCGCAGGCAGTCTGCGGAATCGGTATACGAGCGGATTATTGCGGGAGGAACGAAGTTCGATCATAGTCAGCGTTTCGCCTCCTTCCCCCATTCGGTACTCGGTGTATATACGAATAGTCGCGTCCCCCTGGGAAACCTCAACCGGAAGCTCCGCTTCGACCCGAAACGCACGACCTTCGTCCAGCCACTCCGAACTCACCGTCGCCGCGAACGACTTCGGAGGGTAAACCGCCATGTGACGAGCCTCAATGCGAAAGAAATCCGGAATCTTAATCGTCCGACGCGTATTCACGACATTCGTCTTCAATACCCGCGTCGAGCGCCAGCG
>JAUHWE010000092.1 GCA_030424825.1 Verrucomicrobiia bacterium | reverse complement strand
GCGGGTCCGTCGGACGAGCATGGATTTCTTTGGGATGGCAATACGTTCTACGAACTCGACTATCCCAGCGCCAGTAAGACGAAACCAACCGGAGTTGAGAACGGGGGCGATGTGGTAGGCACCCGCAATACGACAACGAGCTTCGTCGGCTACTGGGAAGAGGGCGATCCTGTAGGCACGGATACCGAACCCGACCCCGAAACCCCAACATCCGGTAGCAGCTCAAACTTCAACTGGTCCGCTACCGATCGAGACCCTGTTAATACCTTTACCGGCGAACTCTTTACGGAAACCTTGATAGATCTTTATTTGGGCGGCCCCATGGCTCTCGAGTTTGCCCGCTATTATGCCGCCCATCTGCGCAAGAATCTCGTAACGGGCGATCTCGGAAGCAATTGGCGACACAACTTCGATTCGCGGGCCTATCACAGTGGTAACACGTTCCGCTATGTAACCGCTCAAGGACGAGTTACTAGCTTTATACAAAATGTGGTTACATCCGATTGGCAGCAACAAAACAATCTCGACACGCCCTACCAGATAACCACTGGAGATGGCGAAGATACAATGGTCTACGATCCTACCGATCGAAAATTTTATACATTCGATTACACATCAGGGGAAACGAGTGCTGGACGGCTAAAAGCGATTCAGGATACGAAAGGGAATACGCACACCATCACCCGCGATACGGAAAGCGGGGAAATACAAACTGTCACCGATGGATTGGGTCGAACAATAAATTTCAATTTTAACAACGACCTTGTGCCGAAACTATCATCTATCGATGATGGAGACGGGCGATCAATAAATTTTGGGTACACAGATTCAAATGATTCGGAATTATTGACTGAAGCCACTGATGCTCGTGGGAAGACCACTCAATACCATTACAAAGACACAAGAGGAGAAGCGGAATATGGATTGATGACCCGTATGACCCGCCCAAAGGGTAATGTACCTTATGTTCAGACCTTTTATGGCAACGATATGCAGCTCTTAAGCGGGAGAGTTGCCACTCAAACGGACGGCTTGGGTAATACCTTCGATTTCGGTTATGACGGCCTTGATACAACGATAACTGACTCCGACAATCTAACGCGTGTTCACAAGCACACAACAGCGGGAGAGTTCACAAGTCGAGAAGATCAAGAAGGCAGCTTTTTTACAATGGGATCCGATTCCACAGGTCGACGTAATTCGCTCACGGATCGACACGGTAATACGACCACACTCGATTTTAGGGCAAGCAGCGGCTATCTGGTGGGTCTTGACAATTCGGACGAATTCCAGATTTCGCTGGAATATGAAACTCGAAACCAAATTGGTTTAGAAGTAGATGAACTTAAGTCATTTGTCGGAGCGGACGGCGCGAATCAAAGTTTTGAACGAGACGTTAGCGGTAATGTCACCAAGCACACAAACCAACTAGGAGACGAAACCACTTTCACCTTTAATTCCAAAGGTCAGTTGCTGGTTAGAACGAATGCGCTTGGAGGAGCCACGACCCACACATACAACGGCGATGGTACTTTGGCGACGCATATAGATCCATTTGGAAACGTAGTTACTTTTGAATATGATACAAAGCGTCGCCTCTCGAAAATAAAGTACCCAGATGGAAGCGAAAATACCGTCACTTACGATGAAAGCGACAATCCTCTCACTGTAAGCGATAGCAACGGTACGCTCGCGATGAGCTATGACGAGAACGGTAACTTAACCAAACTAATGGACGAGTATGGTGAATTCACGACATTCAGCTACGACGTTCTCGATCGAAATTCAGGTTGGACTGGTTTCAAAGGCGATGAACACACCATTACATACGATTCATACGGGCGTGTAATATCTACAACCGACGCAAATGGAAACACTACCATCTATGATAGAGATGCACTAGGCCGTGTCCGGAAACTTGTAAATCCGGACGGTTCAGAATTCATATTCAGCTGGACCTTCGAAGGAATCCTCAAGTCAATTACAGATCCCTTCGACAACACAAGGACATTCACTAGCAATATACTTGGGCAATTCACGGAAATAGAGAGTCCACTCGGATACAAATTCTCAGTTGAGCTTGATCCAATGGGACGGCCTTTGAGTGCGACCAATGCGCTCAATGAAAAGACTACCTATACTCGTGATTCATCGGGACTATTGTCAGGTGTAATAACGGCCGACAAGGGAATTGGTTTGGGAATTACGCGAAATGGCTTGGGCAATATAACCAGCGTTGAAGATCCAAACAAAAATATCTGGAGCAGCGAATTTAACGTGGCCGGCTTGTTGGTCTCCCATATTGATCCGCTTGGAAACAAGCAAACCACCACCTACAATAATCGAAACTGGCCCGATATGGTGATGTTCCCAGGGGAGATGGGGAGTATTCAGTATGCTTACGATGGTGACGGAAACCTAACTGAAAAGGCATATTCCGACGGAACGACTTTTGGCTACTTCTACGACTCAAACGATCGACTAACCATTGCAGGAGGGATAGCTCTCAGCTATGACGCAGCAGGTCAGGTTACTGAAAGTAACGGGATAGCGACTGAGCGAGACGCTGGTGATAGAATAATCTCAATAACTTTCGCTACGGGTAAAACGGTCAATTACAGTTACGATTCCATGGATCGAGTGACAGAAATTGTGGACTGGATCGGGCTAGGCTCAATGAAGTTTTACTATGACTCCTTGGGTAGACAAACGATGATCGAACGTCCCAACGAAATTAATACTAACTTTAAGTGGGATGCGGGTGGCGACCTTTTAGGTATGAATCACGGATTGTATTTTGAGGTTTTGTTGTATCGCGACCGGTTAAGACGTCTTGTGAAGGTAGTGAAGGATGCCCCTCTGAAACCGGGAGCAATTAGTTTAAGAAGTAGTAGCAATACATTCGATACTGCGTCACAGATTGCCGAGTTCGATCACGACCCAATGGGCAGAGTTATCGATGATGGGGTGAATGAACTCACTTGGGACCTTGCCAGTCGCCTGATAGAGATTGAAGGATTTAACCTGACGGCACAGCTTCGGTACAACGATTTAAATGACTTAACAAGTTTGACGGAAAATGGTGAAACCACTGATTTCATCTTAAATTTCGCAACGGCCAAGCCTACCATAGCAATCGAACGAAAAGGGGGTGAAGACGTACGTTACAACATATTCATGCCTAATGGTGAATGGCTGTATAGCATTGATGCGATAACCGATGAGAGATATTTTCCTTTTTTTGACGAAGTCGGCAATACGAGTTTCATCACAGACGAAGCCGGTGAAATAGTAAACGCTTATGCATATACCCCCTATGGTGTGTTAACCGATAAAACTGGGAATCTGGAGAACTATTTTACCTGGCAAGGCAAAACCGGAGCGATGTATTTGTTTGAAGAGTACTATTATATAAAAAATCGCGTATACAATCCAAAGACTGCTAGACATCTGAGTCGGGATCCGGTCAAGAAAGCCAGTCCGCTTAGTGCGAATCCTTATCAGTACGCCAAAGGTAATCCCTTGAAGAGCGGTACCTCAATTAAGAGTTACGATCCGTTTGACGAGATGTTCAATATGCCAAGGGAGTTTTTAAATGACATACGGAGAGCTCAAGAAAGAGAAGATGAGTCTCTAGGTCTTGGTGATTGGCCCGTTTCAGATAGCACTCAAGACTATATTCATGAAGCAGGGTTAGACAATGAACGAGAAAGGCTAAGAACCATCTACAGGGATCCGGTAACTGCTATTTCGGATTCTCCATGGGATCAAGCAGCCGCGGCAGCGGATAAGGCGACTCAGGCTGCCCTTCGAGCTGCCTACGAACTGATGCCCTCCACGAGGGAATCGAACATTCTTCACTTGGAAGAGGTGTTGGAAGAGGCAAAGAAACAATTTGCGGAAGCAATTCGTGGCGGGACTGCCCCAGATTTACGCACAATCGACGATATCGTACGAATCAAAGAGCTACTCGAAAGATGTCGGCTCGATCCTGGTTTTAATCCCAAGGCTCACGACGAATCAAATCCCTGGGATACGATGGATGGTTCGGGTCCCTGGAAGACGGGCAAGCCAACCGTTCTTCCTGATGCGACGCTAATCAAACCCTAGACCACTGAAGCATGAAACTTGCGTTCACAACCCTATTCGTTCTTTTGATCACGGATCTATCGTATCCAGAAACCTATAAGTACGATGTTGTCGGTCGACTAACGCAGGTTACCTACGATGACGATAGCGGGATTCTGTACACCTACGACGCCAATGGAAATCGGCTGAGCGCGATTGTGTTCATGACCGAAGACGTGAGCATCACGATTCAAGCGATTGGTCAGGAGGGCAGCTTGGCGTTTTATGAAGTGACTTTCAATGCGTCCACAAGCGCTGAATATCGATTCGAAGGCAATGCCAGCTTGAGTACCAATTCGTGGACCGCCTACCCGTACGGATTGTCTCAGAATGGCACCGAATCAGAGGATCCTATTACGAATGTCAGCGGAGAAACCAAAGTCTATTTTTCCATAGATACCGCCAGCCACCCGCGGTTTCTTCGTCTCGCCAAAATTTCAAGCCCTTAGAAAAATCGTTGTCTCCTCGATCATTCGATAAAACTCACGCTGTAAACCGGTGGGAGAAATGTGGATAGATTCGTCCAGTCATCGCCTTGATCCTCAGTGACCCAGACGGAGCCGGTGGTGGTGCCAAAGGCAAGGTGGTCGCCACTCTGATTGATAGCCAGCCCGTGCCGATAGACAAGGTCGTAGGCATGTGTTTGTGGCAGACCGTTTCGCAAAACGTCAAACGACTCGCCCCCATCTCGGGTGCGCGTAATGACGAGCTCCCCGTTTTTTGGGATTCGCAGTTCGTCCTTGATGGCGGGAGCGAACCAAGCGGTGTCACCGTTTTGAGGATGAACGGCGACCGGAAATCCGAATACAATCGGACCGGCTTCCTTGATTTCGGAAAAGGTGGCGGCACTGTCCGACGACTTAAAGATGCCATTGTGGTGCTGTATCCAAAAATGCTCGGGCTGGTCGCGGCACTGGACCATGAAGTGTGGGTCTTGGGAAACCGGATCGTAGGCCTCCTCATCGTTCGCTGCGTAGTCGGCTCGAAGGCCTTGGCCAATCTGCTGCCAGTTCTCGCCATCGTCTTTGGATTGCCAGACGCCGCCACACGAGACCGCGACCGTAATGCACTTTGAATCCTCAGGATGCACGCAGACCGAATGGATCCCGGGATAGTCGTACCCGCCTCCCATCCATTTGGCACGTTCGGGTCGATTCCAGAGCGATTCGACCAATTCCCAACTTTCGCCATTGTCGTTGGACTTGAAGAGCCCGCCCGGCAAGGTGCCGCACCAAAGGCGTCCGGGCTGATCGGTCCCGCCGGGAACCAGGGCCCAAATTTGTTCTAGCTCCCAAGGAATTTCGATTCCCCTCATTGGGCAGCGATCAGGCTCGCGTCCCTCCGGAAAAGTCGGATACGCGGGAGCGCTAATTTCCTCCCATTCACCTCCTAGCGATTTAGCTCGATGCAACTTGACCCCGAAATGGCCATGCTTGAGGGCGGCGTAGAAGTAGCCCGATCGCGGATCCTGCAAAGCGATCGTGACCGGATCGCCCAGAAAGTCGGTGGACTCTACGTTCCATTGGTTGTTCGCGTCCTTGCCGTAGGAGAAAAGACCTTTTCGGGTTCCGATTAGAATTCGACTGTTCATGGGTGGTAAGTGTTGATGGGTTATCCTCCCGAGAGCGCTTGCATCACATAGATTTCGTCATTGCTGTGGACCGGCTCGGCGAGGCGTTCGCGATCCAGGGTAGCTTCCCCGTTCACGATCACGGCCATGTGTCGATGGAGACCGCCTTGGTCATTGAGAATATAGCCTCGAAGCTTAGGGTAGATGGTAAATGCATTTTCGAGAGCCGCTCGTATCGTCGTCCCCTCCACAGAAACTTCGGGGCAGGAAACGTGACGCTGCAGGTTTTGTGTGAAACTGATGCGAGGCATGGTCGAGAGTGTGTATTGAGATATCGACCAAGGCAATCCGGAACGCTAATCGATTGATTGTGCAGACGCTGATTTTTTGCGGCTGCCTGCCGTGCCGATTTCCGGAGCCTCAGGCCAATGTCATAAACTTGCGTCGGGCATCCCAGAGAAGGTAGAGCGCGCACACTGCGATCGCGATTGTCATCGGTTCGAGCAGACCTGAACCACTGGTGATGAAGATGTGGAAGGCGATGATATTGATGATGATGGGTCCCAGGATAAGAAGACCGAAATTTCGAGTTCTAGGAATCATCACTAGAATTCCACCTATCAGTTCGCAGACCTTAACAAAGGCCATGTATCCCGTGGGTCCGAACGCCCCCGTGAACATTGCAATTGGGGTTCCCTCTGGAAACTCCGGATTGGGCGCCAACCCGAAAAGAAACATGAGGGACGCCATCAGAAATAGCAGGCCGAGAATAACCGAAGCAACGTGAGGGAGATATTTCATGGGATAGTGCTAAAGTAAAGCGACGGGGGCGTCAGCTTAAAAATTGAGTGACGGGCTCGGGCGAATCGAGGGTGTTGGTTGCGGGTCAACCCGGAGATCTTCGGTTTCCCGTCGTACCTGTGGCTCGACCACGATTCAGCTACGTCTCGAAGCCGTATGGCGCGGCGGTAGAGCTTGAAGCTGGCACGTGTACTCAATGTTTCCTCTAGCTTCAGTGGCCCTCTGTATCCACTAAGCGGATTCTCTTCTTTCTTGAAATGAACCCAATCGTTTCGACCTTCACGCCCAAACCGTCATCCCAGTTGCCATTGCGCTGAGAGATATACCAATCATGGCTTTGTTTGATCTCGTCCATCTATTTTCGTCGTACGTACGCCAAGGTTTGGAAGTCGGCTCGTCCGGGTTCCCAGGACCGCCCGATTATATTTTGAACTTTTTGTTCACGTATTTGTGGAGTAGGCTCGATATAAAAGTCTGGTAAGGGATACCTTCTTCAAGCGCGATTTTCTGGATTGAGGTCAGATCGCGTTCGCTAATGCGAATATTCACTCTTTTGTCCTTCTTTAGAGTGTTCTTCGCGGCTTCTTGAAACTGCTTCAGATCCTTGGGTGATGAGAGAGTGGATACCCATTCATCTCTTTCCAATTCTTCGAGTAGTTCTTTCTCTTCCTGTTCTAATTTTAATGCCTTCATTTCAAATACCTTTTCGTTTCTTTTCTACTGGGAATAATCGTTTTCAAAAACCAAGTCTCGCCATCCTCAACGAATGGAACCGCATAGACGTAATCATTCATTTTAACGATTAGGACCTTTTGGTGAGGATACTTCGCCTTATTGGCATGCTCTCTTACGTCTAAGAGATCACCCCGGTCAATGTGGTAAAGAACGTGTAGGAAACTCAGATTCCGGTTTTCGTTGAGCCATTCTTCTTTCTCAGGATCCCAATCATAAACCATGAGCATGAAAGATGCACAATGTGTGTATTATGGCAACACTATTCTGTGTGGAACGCTGGAGTGAGTCGGCGAGGGCGTGAGCCCTCGTCGACTCGACTGATTAGTTAGGCTTTTTCTATGCAAAATTTTGGTTTCCTATTGTGAGCCTGGTGACTTTTGTTCTGACCTCTATTGAGACATCAACCAATGAAGAGTCTTCTACAGGCTCGAGTAATTGATCCGTTTTGACCGACAATGCTATTACAAGGTTGTCGTCCTCGAGAAGGCAGTAGAAAAATGGTTTCTCGATGTCCTCTTGCTTCGTACCACTTGGAATAGCATTTGTATGACGCGGCATCGTTAAGGCATCAAAAAGCGTCTTCATTCTGTTGTCTATGTCACCCCCTTGTGTTAATAAATTTCCAGGTGCTTCGGGACGTAGGATCACGAGATCGAGCTCTGCAATCACATTCATCTCTTCGCAAACTAACGGTGCGAATACAAAGTCACCTAAAGTTCTTTGGAGTGAATAATCGCCATCCTTATTTCGTGGTTTCAAATATTCAGAATGGTCGCTTAACGGGGGTTGTGACCAAAGCTGGCTTAGTTGCGAATGGAAGATTTTTCGAATTTGATGCTTATGTGCCGGATTTCCATTTGATTTAAGCAATCCTCTGTAGTGCAGGGTGAATCTCATTATTTTCTAAGTAAAGCAGAAGTTTCACGCGCAGAGGGCGCAACCCTCGGAGTTGTGACAACTGACTTGATGTGCGAATCTTCTTTCGAACAAGGAGAAAGCTGATTCGCATAGCTTCCTAATTTTGCTTCGTTGATAATTCATCGGATATTCGATTAGCTACTTCCTTGGGGGTAATAGGTTCTGGGCAATTCATAGGTGAGATTAAGAATGGATTATTCTTTTCCTTCTCATCCCAAACTGTGAGTTGGTGCGTTGGCCAGTCCATCTCTCGGATTGACCAAAAGAAGGTCAAATTATCGACAACGATCTTTCGTAACTTCTTTTTCACTACATCTGCTAACAGTCTTATTGAGCGACGGATTTGTGGGTTTAACTGACTTTGGTTATCCGACTCAATTGTAAGGGAAAATACTTACTCGCGTTGCGGCTGTCAACGACTTAGAGGTTCTTCCTGGCGGATAACCATAGCGGCTGTTCCTTGGTTATCCGTCTGGAACCTAACCTCAACCCCTTGTTGTATGAGGCGCGAATCGTACTGCCCGGAATGGCTTAATCGCGCCCGGGCGCTTTGGCCATCTTGCGGAGCTCCGGCGGGCCTTTGACAAGAATTGGAGTCCGGAGTGGATCAAACGATTTCTCGTCTACTTGGAGAAGCGCAACAGGGGCGGGCTGCCGCAGGAGCTGCCAAACTACGGATTCGTTCGAGCGGTTCATGCGGCGATTGATTCTTAAGACTGCCAAGCGGAGGCTTTGCGCTCCCGGGGTCGCTCCTGCGAACGGTGTAGCAGTGTATCCAGCAGTTTGGTTTGCAAATAGGGGTAGCTGGGCGATCTCAAATGCTACGCGGTTTTTTATTCGGCCCGTAAATCGTAGCAGATGAGGCGGGTAGCGGAGCCGTCGACACCTTTGTCGTTTTGGCCGATGTAGAGGAGGCCTTTGCTGAGGGTGGGGAGGGCCCAGGTTTGACGGGCCAGGAAGAGATGGGTGCGATCGAGCTCACGGTATTCTGTCGGGTTGAGATCGATCCAGGCGAGGTGTCCGTATTGGCCCAATACCAGGCAGCGTCCATCGACGAGGAGAAAGGAGGCGAGCGCGGGGGCGAGATTGTATTCCTGTTCTCGGCCATTGCTGGAAACGGGGGTGATCCACTCGGGCTCGGTGCGCCACATCTCCTTGCCGGTCTCGAGTTCGATACAAACAATGGGTGCATTTTGCGGACCGTGCCCATCAATTCCATACAAGTAACCGTCCTTGTGGATCGCTGTCATGAAATGGGTGTTGAGAATCTCGTTGGTCCAGATTTTTGAGCAGGAACCATCGCTTTCGATGCGAACGAGGGCGCCGCCTGCACCGTAGCATTCCGAGATGTAGACTTGGTTGTCGACGATCACAGGAGAGGATGCGTTGACCGATTCGTATCGTTTTCCTCTCCAGGGGAAGCTACCGTCGATCTTTCCATTTTCCGGATTTATGACCAGAAGGCCGCCCGTGGCGGGACGACTCTCCCCTCCGGCGAATACGAAAACCCGCCGACCGGCTTGGGTGTCCGCGGGGATGGGGGACGCGTAGCTAGGACCCCATTGCGATCCGGATCCCCAACGCATGGCGCCGGTGTCCTTGTCAAACGCGGCCACACAGGGACCGCCGGGGGCTCCCACATTGACGATGACACGATTGCCTTCGAGCAAGGGAGTGGCGGTTGCCCCGAAAAAGTCCAAGGTGTGCCCAAACTCGGTTTTCAGATCCCGTTGCCAAACGAGTTGACCGGTTGCCACATCGAGACAGCTGAGTTTTGCCTCGACGCCGTAGGTGTAGACGAATTGCCCGTCACTGATCGGCTGGCAACGGGGGCCATTGCCAAATCCGTACCGGTCCTTGTAGTTCGTAGGGTAGGCGAATTTCCAGTAACGTTGACCCGTTTCGGCGTGCAGGCACTCCACCACTTCCTTGTTGCCAATCCGGTGGAAGAGAATGACGCGGCTCCCGATAACGGCGGGAGCGGCATAGCCTTCGCCTTTAGCGACTTCCCACACGATAGCGAGGGCATCAGTACCAAACTCTTTGAGCAGATGGGTTTCGCGAGAGATGGCGTTGTGTGTCGGGCCGATGAAATCCATCCAATCCTCAGAAACCGCGTCGGGATGGAGCGGCTTGGGAGGCGCGTGAAAGGTGAGCTCGGGGTGGATAACCGGCTGGGGGGCGGGTCGATCTTCAATTTCGTGAACGACGGGAGGGCTGGGGTCCTCGAACGTTTGTGCGACAAGTAGCGGAGTCAGAGATAGGGAGAGGGGGAAAAGGAGTTGAGTTGAGGCGTGGGAGAGAAAAGTCCGCATATTGGGGAGCATGCCAACCGAAGTCGATACGCGGGTCAATCTCCGAGGAACTGAAGCTCGCCGACTGGTGCTTTTTCAGGCGAAGCGGCGCATTCAGCGATTTTTCAGTCGACGGGGAATTCAACTATGGCGTAGAAATTTCTCGACTAACTAATATTTATAAATCTATAAATCGAATTGCCACCGCCTCTAAAACCCATTTGTATCTAGATATCCGGTCGTTGTTGACCCCTTTGCCCCTTAGCGTGAATTTCCAGACACGCACCCTGTCCCTAATTCTTAATAATTATAAACTATGGAAACCGTTTACGGCACTAATCTTACCCTGTGGGACCTCGGTGTTCTCGCCTTTTACCTGGTGTTCATGTTTGGCATCGGGTTCGTGTACAAGAGCTTCAGCAGCGATTCGAGCGACTACTTCCGAGGGGGTGGAAGCATGCTGTGGTGGATGGTCGGCGCTTCGGCGTTCATGACCCAGTTCAGCGCTTGGACCTTTACGGGAGCGGCGGGAAAGGCCTACACGGATGGTGCTCTGGTATCGCTCATCTTTTTCGGTAATGCGGTGGGCTATCTGCTGAACTATTTCGTTACGAGCTACCGGTTTAGGCGAATGCGAGTTGTGACGCCTATTGATTCGGTGAGGGCTCGTTTTGGCGCGTTTAACGAGCAGATCTTCACTTGG
>JAUHWE010000091.1 GCA_030424825.1 Verrucomicrobiia bacterium | reverse complement strand
ATTAAATAGAAAGCCAAGAACCGAAACATGAACGAGGCCAAAGCCATAAATCTCTGCATTCAGCATCGCAATACTGCGGGCTTCGAGTTTCTGGTCAAAAGCTACCGTAGTCAGGCCTTCGCTCACGCCTTTGGTTTCATGGGCAACCGGGAGGATGCCGCCGATGCTTGTCAGGATGCTTTTAAGAAAGCGTTCCTATCGATAGTTCAGCTTGACCAGCTCGATCGATTCTACCCTTGGTTCTACTGCATTCTTAGAAATCACTGCTTCAATCTACTAAGCCGGAAGAAAACTGCCGCGATCCGGTACGACCTGCTGGAGAATCAATCGAGTCAAGACACTAGCTCGACCCCACGCAAGGAACTCGAACATAAGGAAGAAAACGACCGCGTTCAGGCTGCCCTCGCATCACTCAAGGAAGACTTTCGCGAGATACTCGTTCTCAAGTACTTCTCTGATTTCAATTATCAACAAATCTCCGAGACCTTGCAAATTCCACGAGGGACCGTGATGAGCCGCCTTTATCACGCCCGCACCGCCTTTAGAAATATAATAGAGAACACCCACTGATCGTAATCATGCCTGATCCACTAAACATCGACGAACGAAGGGCTCAACTCATGGGATTCATGGATAGAGAGCTTACTCCGGAAGAAACCGCAGATATCAACAATCTCCTCATGAGAGACGCTGCGTTGAGAGCGGAGTACGAATCTCTTTGTCGCGCTTGTGACAAGCTGGATCGCGTGCAATTCGACATGCCCGACGAAGCCGCGCTGCGCAAACTCTGGAAGAGCCCCTTTTCCTCCTTCCTGCATCGATTCGCCTGGCTCCTTATCTTAATTCCACTAGCCATCCTGATGACAGTTACAGGCTTCCAGCTCCTCTTCAATAGCGGACCGTTCGGACTAAACGCCAAAACGATCCTAACCGCCATTTTCATTGGGCTCGGTACCTTGCTCGCTCTCGTCATTTACGAACGCGTATCCACTTATCCAAAAGATCCCTACAAAGACATCGAAAAATGATTATATGCACAACTGACAACATCCCCAATAAGAAAATCGTCGCCACCTACGGACTCGTCCGGGGAAACGCCATTCGCGCCCGCCACCTCGGCACCGACATTATGGCTAGCCTCAAAGGAATCGTAGGAGGCGAGATCCACCAGTACACCAAGCTCATGGGCGAAGTACGTGAACAGTCGATTGACCGAATGGTCGCCGAGGCAAAACGCATGGGGGCGAACGCGATCGTCGGAAGCCGCCTCACCACTTCGATGGTCATGGCCGGAGCCGCAGAACTCGTTGCTTACGGAACGGCTGTGAAAGTGGAGGACCTAGAGGAGGGTTAAACGAAACGTGGGGAAGCCCCCACAAGTCACTCTTGCTTACTTCGTTGTACGAAAACTGATACCTCTCGTTTGTTGCCGGAACTCAATCCCTAAAATCCCGAGGCAAACGGGGCAATTCCTCTAATTGAGATTCTGGCCATCCTGAATTGCCAACAAAGGGGAATCGTTTCTCACCTAAGTTTATAGGGTCACCATTCTCAGGATCCTCTGGATCATCAACAACTTCGATCCCTTCCACTTTCAGGTGGTAATTCACATTTCTCTGGCCTCGAATCGCACCAACATATACCATATAGCGGTTAGTAAGTTCCGGGTTAAACGTATGACTGTTGTATCCTCCAAATTCCGTTTCGATAAAATCATTAAGATCGTAATCCCACATTCCCGTGTAAACGCTCGCACCCAGTGCATCTACAGTAATAGTTATACTGGAGTACTCTCCGGGATTCTCGATCTCTATAAATTCGTAGTATCTCGTTTCGTTTTCTTCGTTCGTACTACTTCGATCTCTTTCCGTTATTGCTCTTCGTTCGTCGGTACCCACTGTCAGGGTACTCTTTTCAGAAATCGGAAAATAACGAAATCGATAACTTCCATACACACCATGATCGAAATTGAATATTCGAAACTCACCCTCTTGCAAATCCTCGCCGTAAACGATAAAAGATTCTAAATCATTCTCGGCGCCCTGGTCATAGTAGCCTATTTGCCTACCAGTATTTCTATCATAGATCCCCATCTCCGCATCGAATTCTGATTCAACCTCGATTTTTACGTCACCACTAATGTTAGAACTCGCACTATAGGCATCCATAAGGACTCCGTTTCTCCGATACATATAATCTCCAGTCTCCAATTTCCCTTCATGCCAGTCATTTGATGCAACTGAGACTCGAGCATCCGCCTGCAAGTACATCTCATAGCCATATCCCCCATTCGCCGTGCTGATCGCTATCCAGTATTCTGAACCACCCCCAGCAGTGAATGGCCTAGACACACTACCCAAGTTCTTTAAACCAGAGCTCATTGCGTAAAACTGCGATCCAATTTTTTGGTATAAGTCAAAGGAGAAGGCGTATTGATCATTACGTTTCAGGCCTAGATGATAACGGCGCCCAGCAACAAGGTCTTCCAATTTAAATATCGTTTGATTTTGCCCAAAGACTTGCTCGCTCAATCGAGGACTCAATCCACGCACAACCTGATAGGGACGCATCGGGAGTGGACCGCTTCCCGAGACCAGCTGGTCCATTTCTTCATACTTGAAGAACATTGATTTTTTCGGACTATCCCAATCACCTGGATACAATGTAAAGCTTCCATCTTCATTCCATTGGTATGCATTAAAGGAACCTATGAGAAATTCGAACGCTTGCCAGTTTTTCAAATCGCTTGAATAGAATAAACTACGGGCTTTACCTAATCCAAACGGCCTTACACGTACGGCCGGTAAACCACTTTCCCCAACCTCATCAAAGATTCCGGTATCGAAATTCCAATTAGCCCATTCGAATCCTTTCCACTTGTTTTGTCCGACAACCTCATCAATCCAATCACTATATAACGACACGTCGGTAAACATTGAAAAAGGGGCTTGATCCGAATTGCTGCTCGCACCCCAACTATCGATACCTGCAACGATCCAATTCTCATCACCCTCAACCGGAATCAACAACGGCCCCCCACTATCTCCAGAGGACGCCCCCTTCGGCGGATCCAAGGACCCGGTTGCGATGAATTCCGGCAAGTAGTCGGAGACCCAGTTCTCAGCAACGAATGGGTCAAGGTAATCATAAATCGGTATGTCCGCAAACTGCATTACACTTGCTTGAGCGGATGGCTCATCCGTGCCGAAATCGGTCAAACCCCAACCCGCTATGCGGCCGGTATGCGGCAATACGATCGAGTCGCCTTGTCGCCGGTACCGAACCGGATCGATACCGTCAATGGGGGTAAACAGTTGCACGAGAGCAATATCCCCTCCACGACTCGTTCGGTGGTATCGGCCAGGATTCACCAAAATCGTTTTCGGGGAAACGATAATCGGGGAGTCTTTTAAATCTTCGTCGCCAATCGCTATCAGGAATTCATCAAGTTCACGATCATCAACGCAATGGGCCGCCGTCAAAACCCAATCAGGAGCAACCAAAATACAACCACAAAACTGATCGTCTGCAATGTCATCGAAGTTGCTTCGAACCATAGCACCCATCCAAGGGTATTCACCATCTGGAACATTTTCGCCACCGATAACCTGAACAGACAGGTCCGCTCTCATAGAAACGAGCAAAAATACGCTCCACAATAGTGAAGCGCAAAACAGCCGTGTAAAACTGGGGCAAAGGCTCATTCAGAGAGAAGATAGTTGGATCCTCACCCATCTAATTTTGCTCTCAAAACCGTTTGCTTCAAGTCTAAAACTCGAGACGGAAAAGACAGTACGACTCCAGGAAAAAGCCTTGATCTAAAGGAAAAGCCTCACCCTTTGCCGCCACCTACGCCGGTACCGCCTGATTCTCCAGATGGAGACTTACAATATCCTCATCGTCGTGTTCGGAATTGAATTTCATCGATACCACTTTCGAAACGCCCTTTTCTTCCATAGTCACCCCGTATATAGCGGAAGCCGCTTGGATCGTGCGCTTATTGTGTGTAATGATGATGAACTGCGACTGGGTTGTGAACTGTTTGAGCAGGCCCGTGAAGCGCCCAATGTTCGACTCGTCCAATGGAGCATCCAATTCATCCAGCAGGCAGAACGGGCTCGGTTTGACCATGTAAATGGCAAAGAGCAATCCCACCGCTGTCATCGTCCGCTGCCCACCGGACAAGAGAGTAATGTTCTTCAGACGAGTGCCCGGGGGTTGTGCCACGATATCGATACCGCTTTCCAATACGTCTTCTGCCTCGATGAGTTGGAGATCCGCTTTTCCTCCTCCAAACAGTGTTTGGAAGGTGTGTTTGAAATTAGCCTGTATTTGATTAAACGTTTCGGAAAACTGCTCACGTGACTTCAGATTGATCTCTTCGATCGCCGCTACTAGTTTATCACGAGAGGTCACCAAATCATCGCATTGCGTTTTGAGGAAAAGGTGACGTTCACGCAGTTCGCCATATTCCTCAATCGCATCCGTATTCACGGCACCCATACCTTGAACACGTTTGCGAAGGGATTGGATCTCCGATTTTATTTTGCTCCAATTAACCGAATCCAATTCCTCCAGCTCTTCCTCGGACGGCCCTTTCGGCATGGCGTTGTCAGGCACAGGGGCTGACTCCTCCTCTTGGACCGCTTCAGAATCGACCTCTGCGACATTTTCCGTACTCGCTTCTACCTCTTGAGAATCTTCTTCACTCGATTCGCCTGTCATCTCGTCTTCCTCATTTGAGTCCGATGTATCCAAATCGAGTTTAGGCAAATTATCTACCGGTTGCCTAGCTTTCCATATTTCGAACTTCCAGTCGACCAGACGTAAGTCGATTCCGTACTCTCGCTCAATCTCCTCATGCACGAACTCCAGTCTGGACCGCTTTTCCGCAAGTTGAATATGCTGGTTGTTCAGATTCGAACGCAAACTTTCAACTTTCTCCCGAGTGTAGTTCTGCTCCTTCTCCAGAATTCCAACTTTGTCTTCAATCGAAGCCAGCGTCTCGCGAGTCGTCTCCACGACTTGCTTAGATTCTTCCAGTTCCGCATTCAGAGATTCACTACGCTCAATCGCGCTCCCCTTCGCTTGTTGCTGTTCAATGATCTGCGTTTCCCACTGCCCAATGTCCGAGGCCTTTGACTCCGTCAAGCGCAGCAACTCCGATCGACGCTGATCGATTTCAACAAATCCCTGCTCTAGCAAATCCAGTTTTTGCTTCTTCTCTTGCAGATCAAACTTTGCCTGGGATAACGCTTCTCGCTTTTCGTCCCGTTCAGCCCGTATTTCAGCAAGATTTGCCTCTACGTTCTCAAGTTTCCCTCGGGCCTCGGCAAGCTGTTCCTGCCCATTGGTCGATCGCGATCGAGCCGATTCAAGTTTTTCCAGAGCTCGGGAAAGCGTTTCCTCCAGAAGCGATTTCTCCCGTTCGAGACGTTCCGCTTTCAGTTTTTGGTCACCGAGCATTTTTTCCGCATTGCGCACTTCGGCTTGCAATCGTGAGAGCTCCTGACTGGTCTCGTTCAAATCCTTTCGATGAGACTCAACCGCTTCCTCCGAAGCTTCCAGTACTCGGTTGATTTTCTCCGCTTCGTCGCGAGCCTTCTGCAGCATCTTCT
This sequence comes from Verrucomicrobiia bacterium, assembly GCA_030424825.1. GTDB lineage: Bacteria > Verrucomicrobiota > Verrucomicrobiia > Opitutales > Opitutaceae > Pelagisphaera. The sequence continues at coordinate 5,532 of JAUHWE010000091.1, read as the reverse complement.
GATCCTCCTCGAGCTCTTTGGATGTCTGCTTCAGTTCGATCTCCCTTTGTAGGATGCTTGAGTTCTTGGCGTTTTTGAATCCTCCCGTGACCAGACCGCGACTGTCTACTGACTCACCTTTTTTGGACGCGATTTGCAGAAAACGAAACTCGGAATGCGATTCCCACCATTTTAGGAATTTCGCGATGTCCTCGACGACATAGCTCGCAGATAAAACGGATTTAAGCGCATCATTCTCATCACCTACAGAAATGTAATCCAGAGCCGGCTTTATCCAATCAGGCAATTCAGAGGCATCGCCGGCAGATCCACCCGCATTGAGCAATTTTACGCAAACCCGTCCTATCTTTCGGTCTTCAAGCTGTCGAAAGACCTCGATCACCGTATCCGCATCACCAACCGCGACCGCCTCGACTGCGGATCCCAGAAGCGCTTCAACGGCTTGACCGTATCCGTCTTTAACAGACAAATCGGAAGCGATAGCGGAAAATGATCGTCCACCCAGATCGCCTACCATTTTGCCTTTCAGCAGTGCCTTCGCGCCTTCACCGTATCCTTCGAGCTTTTCCTGAAGCTGCTGGAGCAATTTAACTCGAGCTGTTTTCTGAGCTACGGTACGATCCAGTTCCTGAATTCCGACTTGGGCAGCGCGAAATGCATCTCTAGACTCGGATACTTTCTCTCTCGCCGCTTCTAAGGCCGCCTCCAGTTCAGAACGTTTTGCCTCCGTCTCTGAGACTCCCTGTTTAAACGTATCCAGAGATTCCTGCGCTTGAGATTGACCTTCACTCTCCTCAGCAAGTTCTTTGTTTACCTGCTCTAGCCGGTTGGTGCTCGTTCCTGCCTCGACTTCCAGACTCGATGTTTCGTCACGACTTTGATGCAGGGTCTGCTCTGCTTCCTGGGCTTGGGTCCTCAGCGCTTGGATCTCCTTCTCGGAAGATTCGAGTTTTGCCTCAATCCCAGCCAGCTCACGATTGCGCTCCTGAAATATCTCGTCTGAATTTCCAAGGACATCGAGATGCAGTTGCTTATCAGCGGAATGCTCATCCAAACGAGCGGCGAATTCCCCGATCTGGCTTTCAAAGGACGCGATTTCCTGCTGCGCTTGCTCGATGCGCTCCTTCATGGAAGTGATCCGTATATCCGCCATGTGGGATTCGTTGGCGATCTGCTCCTTTGTGCTGCGAAGATCGAAAACCGCCTGCTGCGCATCCTGGATCTTCTGGATCAAAGCCTGACGTTCCTCCTTATAGACGATCAAACTGGATTCTTTATTTTCCAGGTCCTTTTGGAGTTCATCGACTTCCCCTTGCAGCGTACCAGCGCTCTTATCGATGTCTCCTAAGGTAGAGTTCAATGTGCCGTATTGATACGCGCTGTATCCGACGTCTAAATGACGCAGCTTGTGGCTCATTTTCTTGAAGCGAATGGCCTTGGTGGCCTGCCGTCTAAGACTTCCAATCTGCCGATTGATTTCGGCAATCACGTCCGTGACCCGATCCAAATTGGTTTCAACGTGGGCCAATTTGTTGAGCGCTTCCTTTCTCTGAGCCTTATATTTCGAGATTCCTGCCGCTTCTTCAAATACGGCCCGTCTTTCCTCGGGTTTGGACGAGAGGATCTGGTCAATTTGACCTTGAGCCATGATCGAGTAGGACGTCCGCCCCACACCGGTATCCATGAAAAGTCGCTGGATATCTTTCAACCGGCAGGTCTTGCCATTAATGTAGTAATTGCTTCCTCCGTCGCGATGAACACGACGCGTGAGCTCGACTTCGTTAAAGTCCTGCCCCAGTTCCTTCTCGCAGTCGGTGAGAATAATCGAGACCTCGCAAATGTTGAGCGGTTTACGTCGGTCCGTCCCCTCGAAAATGACGTCCTGCATTTTACCCCCGCGCAGGGCCTTGGCGCTTTGCTCGCCCAGAACCCACCGGATAGCGTCCGCGATATTGCTTTTGCCACACCCGTTAGGCCCAACCACGGCGGTCACGCCCGGTTCGAATTGAAGATGGGTAGAGTCGGCAAAACTTTTGAAGCCGTTTGCTTTTAGAGAGCTCAGATACATGTAAGGGGCCGAAAATGAACAGCCACATGGAATGCTGACAATCCCAAATACTCATTTGTGAATAAGTCGAAGAACAACCTGGGAATAACCTTCGACTTATTCGGCCACACAACACGGCAACATGGCCGCGTCTTCCATTCCGTGGATAATTTTTTTGTCCGGAGGGCAAAAGGTAGCCAACGCTCCCGCCAGCTCGACTTTATCATCAATAACAAAGTAATAGGGATTCAATCTCAACCTACCAGACGCCTCATAGACCTCTCCATCGGACGAATAGAGCGGGTGGGACAGGCGGATTGACTTGCGAAACTCCTGAATGACATGGAGGTGCGAATCCGCTGCTTCGCAGGCCTCAGCCAAACTGCCGGCCCATTCCTCCTTGGAAACGTCGTTCCCGATTACCACGCTGCGCGAACCCCAGGCCGTTTCGTGGAAACCGGAAATTTTGAGAACAAGATTGCGCTCTTTCTGGCTCGCCTCCGCTAAATCCATCCAACTGTGCAGCTGCCTTCCTTGGGCCAGTGGCCCATCAATCACCGCGCCGGGCGGAAGCGGGGCCGGATCGACGATCCACGACTTGGGAATAAGGTTGTCCAGAGTCTTACGGGATTTCTTGGGAATGCTCTCCTGCCAGAATTCCCGCAGCAAATGATGGTGATAAAGGGCGAGAGCCGACTTTTCCTCAAAAAACGGGCGCAAGGGCGGGTCCAATGCGATCTCCCCGTTCTCCCACGCCTCGATGATAAACTGTGACGTCTTAATATTCGCTAAATCGAACAACTCGAAAAAGCGGTAGACCACATCGATCTTCTCCGGATTGCCTTCGATATCAAAATACAGCCCACTTCCCAAGGGAAAGACCTCGTCCGTATGCAAACTGAAAACCCGATGCCCCATGACCTGAAGCCGATCCGCTAGCCAATCCATCTCGGGTTCGTAAGTCGCGGACTCCTCACTCACCGCTATCACTATGACAGGATTGTCCTTCTCCGGTGCCAAGGATGCGAGCCGCCGGTAAAAGGCATGTTCCATCGACTTCTTTTCGCCCAAAATCGGGTTGGTTGCATCCTTCTCGTACAAGGCGTTCAAGTAGGCGGTCAATCCGATGCCTCCCGGAACCGAATCCAGCTCGGTAATGGAAAACCCTTCACTGGTCACCAGCAAGTCCGGCCGAATCACGGGCGGGATTTTCCCTTTGCACGCCTTGCTCCGGCTGATGGCAACGAGCTCAGACGGCTTGCCGCGATCCAGGTATTCGGCAACCCAAGGAGCGTACACTTCCTTGTTTCGCAGGAGCTTCTTTCCGTCCGCAGAACGCGAATACAAAATCTCGAGCGCCTTGTAGAAATCCAAACTCGCCTGCCCGATCTCTTCCAGAGCAGTCACGATCTCACGGGTCAGTTTCCAAGGCTCGGGTGAAGTCCGCCACGTTTTCCCCTCAAACAATTCCTGTCGCGCAAACGCTTCCTGTAGGTCTTTAAAATCCACGATAATTCAACTTAATCTTTTCTCTTCAACACCAACAACCATCTGAACAGTAGCACGAAAAACGATATCGAGAACATCGCCAGTACACCTGGAGGTCTCATTGCCAAGTCTCTCTGCATTCCAGTGCGACCAAATTCGGATGCCATAAAATACCTTGCATCAATACTCAACGGAATCGCTTCAAAAAAACCAGTTTTCCCTTTTTCTTTGTAGACGATAAAATTCGATGCTGACAGTATCCAAAAAACCGGTACAATCAAAACCAGCCAAAGAAACTTCGTCTCCCGTCTACCCACACCCTGCAAGCAGATCGAAATGAACAACGCGATTAATGCGCTTATCAAATAGAACTTAACATTCTCAATCATCCATCTGGATATCTTTGTTCCGATGTCTTGGAGATCCCGCTCGAAGCCACGCGTTGATAAACTTGTCGATGTCGCCATCCATCACGCCTTGCACATTGCCCGTATCTACTCCGGTACGAAGGTCTTTCACCATTTGATAGGGTTGAAAAACGTAGCTTCGAATCTGGTTGCCCCAGCCGATCTCACCCTTTTCTCCATAGACTTTCTCCATTTCAGACCGCTTCTCGTCTTCGCGCTTTTCGTAAATGCGCGCCTTTAGCATCTTCATGGCAGTGGCCCGATTCTTATGCTGTGACCGCTCCGTTTGGCAGGCGGCAACGATTCCGGTCGGAATGTGAGTCAAGCGAACTGCGGAGTCCGTCTTGTTGACATGCTGACCTCCTTTTCCGCTGGCACGATACGTGTCTTCGCGAAGGTCCTTATCCTCGATTTCGATCTCGATGTCATCCTCGATTTCGGCCACCACGTCCACCGCGCAAAACGACGTGTGGCGACGGGCGTTTGAATCAAAAGGACTGATACGGACGAGCCGGTGTACCCCTCGTTCGGCATTCGCGTACCCGTACGCATTCGGTCCTTCAATACGCAGCGTGACTTTTGACAAGCCCGCCTCTTCGCCCGGCAGGATGTCAATTATCTCGGTCTTGAAGTCCCGACGTTCCGCCCAACGCGTGTACATACGGAAAAGCATGTCCGCCCAGTCGCAGGATTCCGTACCGCCCGCTCCCGCGTTAACGCTGAGTATCGCATTACAGTGATCATGGGGGCCTTTCAAGTAGCACTGGATCTCCAATTCATCCAGCTCTTCTTTCAGAGTCTCAGCGGATTGGTGAAGCTCAACCGCCTCCTCGGAGGTCTCATCCACATCCTCCTCCTCGAGTAGTTCCTCCATCGCTTTCGCGTCCTCGAGCTTGGCCTTGAATTCTGTCAGCCCGTTAACAACCCGTTTCAGCTTGTTCGACTCTCCGATAATCTCTTGGGCCGTCTTCTGGTCATTCCAGAATCCTTCCGCAGCCATCTTTTCTTCTAAGGCTGCAATCTCCTTACGTTTGCCGTCTACGTCAAAGATACCTCCATAGGTATCCGGCGCGTTTCTCGATCTCTTCGTGCAAAGCTTTCGTCTCTGGCTTTATCATAAGCCCAGCACATTGGGAATTTCTATCGCCGAGATCAAGCGCGGACACGAATCGTTTTCAACAACTCCGAATCGTCTAAAAATAGACGGTTTAAGGATTCAGTGGTTTCGCTGAAATCGAATGGTCCAGAGTACAGACTTCACCAGTCGAAGGATCGAAGCCAAAGGAATGAGGGTTCGCGGAAAATTAAAGTCTACTTTTCCACGTTCGTCTTATGGTACTCTTCCGAGAACAGCCGGATCATTCGGTCGACTGTTTGCAGGATCGCTTCAGGACGGTTGGCGACTCCCATGGACTCCCGTTCCCACGTACTCAAAGCCATGGAAACCGTGGTGTCCTTCGGTCGCTCTAGCATCGCCATCTCTCGCAGTTTCAAAGTGATTGAGTAGACATGGCTGGGTCCTTGGGCATGGGCAATGTTCACCCCGACTTCGAGGAAGGGCCTGCCCGGAACACTGTCGAGCTCCGTGGA
>JAUHWE010000090.1 GCA_030424825.1 Verrucomicrobiia bacterium | reverse complement strand
TGCAATTTCATCCTGTTGGCGGTCTGTTGGCGACACCGGTTTTTGATACGGTTAAACGAGCGTATCAAGAAAAACAGGTTCTGCAAACGGAAGACCGTGAAGGGCTTTGGTTGGCACAGACGCCTCAAATGTTCCACACTCACGTGGGCGATCTCTGCCAGTTCGTGCAGATTCCATTTTCGATGAAGTTCCGGTTCAACCCGATTCCACAGTCTCCACAAACGGTCATCATTGTCATAGGGCTGGGCGAATCGCAAGGCGTACTGATGAACCAGCTCTATCCAGTAGCCCAAAATGCTTGGACTATTTTCCCCACAGGCTTCTGAATATAACCCCTCGATCGCAGCCTTCAATGGGGCGTAATCATAAGCCTTTAGAACGGGGGAGTTCTGAGAAACGATCGGTTTGCACTCACGCGATTCCAAGTAGCGAACCCAGCAAAAATGCCACGGGACGCCTTCCTTGCAACGGAATGAGTTTTGCACGAAGGGTGGAAGCAGACAGGCCTCTCCCGACCGGACGGTCTTCCACGCGCCGTCCACCCGAATGCTCCCCTCGCCTTCAAAACACGCCATCATATAGGAGCCCGACTGGTCCGTTCTCACGATTTCAAAGGGGTACTGGCACCTCAAGAGGCCCGCATGGGCGATGTGATGCTGCTTGAGCAGTGGGCACACGGGGCTACTAGTCATCCAAGGGCGGTTTTCCACTTCGTCGGACCGAACCAGGAAATAGGTCGAGTCGCCCAAAATCTGGACGTCTTCCGATTCCTTGGTTTTCGATTCGCTATTAGACACCATAACCCCCTCTATTTGTAGGACTTCCGATAGCCCTACCGTATTCCGCCCGATAAAATCCAGCTAATTCCGAACTCAAAGTTGATTTTCGATAGGTGCTTGTTGACCGAATTGCTTTGCGAACCGGCTAACGGGGCTCCAGAAAGAGATCGATCAAATTTGTAGTTCACCCATCAAGCTTTTGCCTGCTAACGAGCCAGCGGCGACCTGACCACCAGGGCACAGGGCGACACGAAGCAACAACCCAAAGAAGCACGTCACCAAACAACCATTACACGCGCAATCCGTAGCCAAAAGCATCACAACCCCATAATTCCTCTTTCCTATTCATTCTCACGCTCCTTGCGGGCGATCTAGATTTTTGACCACTCCAATTATGCCAGATTCAATCAAACGCTTCATGCAAGCCGCCGACGTTAAAACGGAGCAAGATCCGTGGGCCACCGTCGAATGGCTTTCTAATAAAGAGCTCGTGGGCGCCGAAGAGCTCCTCATGGTACGAGCCACCATCGCCGCAGGCCGCTCGCACCCTTTCCACACCCATCCAACGCGGGAGGAAATCATCTACGTGCTATCCGGACAGGCAGAACAGTGGGTCGAAAACGAATACCGAATCCTCAAAGCGGGTGAGATGGCACTGATTCCACAAGGCGCCGTCCACGGCACCTACAACCCCTTCGACGAAGACGTCACTTTCCTCGCGATCCTTTCGCCCCTTAATGGTGGCGATCCCAACATCGTAGACGTGTCCGAGGAAGCCCCCTGGAAGTCTATCCGCGAATCGCAAAACCGACCCCCGGTAAAATAATTTATTCCCCACGAATGCCACGGAGAACACAAAGCAAGCGTCCAGGGGCGAGCCTCGATGTATTAAAGGTAGCGGGCGATTTCCGAGCGCCCATGTATCAACCAGCGTATGGGCGCTCGGAGATCGCCCGCTACCATCTAAGCAAACAAGCCTTGCTCATCCGAGCCCATTTGTAACCTAAAAATCATTACAATTCATTCATAATTCTTAATTCTTAATTCTTAATTCTTAATTCAATTACCATTATGCCAAATCCCTGGACAGGAAAAGGAAACCCGTACACGCGCCAAGAAATGCGTGATCGACTTCAAGCAACGCTCGACCGCGGCGAAGCGATTATCGCCGCCGGAGCCGGAACGGGCATCAGCGCCAAGTTCATCGAGAAAGGCGGGGCCGACCTGCTCATCATCTACAACTCCGGCCGCTTCCGCATGTCGGGACACGGTTCGACTGCGGGGATGATGGCTTATGGCGACGCCAACGCGGTCGCCATGGAGATTGGCGAGTTCGAGGTGCTTCCAACGGTTGAGGAGATCCCGGTGATCTGCGGCGTGCACGCCACTGACCCGCGCCGCCGCATGTGGCATTGGCTCCTTAAAGTGAAGGACATGGGCTTTTCCGGCGTAAACAATTTCCCGACACACTGTATCGTCGACGGCCACTTCCGCAACGTGCTGGAGGAAACCGGCATGCCCTTCTCCAAGGAAGTTGAAATGGTAAAGCTCGCTTCCAAAATGGACCTCTTCAGCATCGTCTACGTCGCCAAGCCCGAGGAAGCCGCCGCCATGGCGGAAGCCGGTGCCGATGCGATCATCGCCCACGTCGGAACCACCGTCGGCGGCTCTATCGGCGTTACCGGAGCCGTCTGCTCGATGGAGGATGCCGCCGCCCGCTGCCAGGCGATCTTCGAGGCAGGCCGGGCCGTCAACCCAAACATATTCCTCCTTTCCCACGGCGGTCCCATCAATACACCGGAGGACGCCACCAAGGTCAACGAGCTCACCGATGCCCAAGGCTTCGTGGGAGCCTCCAGTCTCGAGCGAATGGGCGTGGAAGAATCGCTCACCAATCTCACCCGAAAGTTCAAGCAAATCCCAGTTGCCCGCAAATAGGGTTTTCTATTACCGGCAAAAGTTCTTAACTAGAATCAATTCAATGTAGGGGCGTCGCTTGCGGCGACCGTATAGTCAGCTCCCCCTCAACCAAAGCGGTCGCCGCAAGCGACGCTCCTACAAAAGCTCTTTTTTAAACAATGAAACATTACCTCATCCTAATCCTGACAGTCGCCATGACTGCGCTCTGCGCCCAGGCCGCCGATCCGATTCGCGTCTTCATCCGGGCCGGAGAAAAGACACACGCGCCCGGCGCCCACGAGCATCCACAATTCTTGAAGAACTGGACCGAACTGCTCGAATCTCGAGGCGTCGACTGCGACGGCGGCCTAGAGTTTCCCACCCAAGCGCAACTGGCCAATACCGACGTTCTGCTACTCAATGCCAAAGAGGCCGGCAATATCGAGGGAGCCCAGCGCGACCACCTCAACGCGTTTCTCAAACGCGGCGGCGGACTCGTCGTCATCCACGCAGGAGCGGTTTCCCGCGACCCCGACTGGTACAAGAGCATCATCGGCGGATCCTGGCGCCACGGAACCACGAAGTTCCTCGAGGCCCCCATGAGCCTCTACTTCACCAACATTCCGAATCCCATTACCAAGGACATATCCAACTTCGACCTCGAGGACGAGATCTACTACGACATGGATATCCACCCGGACGCGACCATCCTCGCGACCGCCTACACCCCCAAAGCGATCGACACCAAGGGACGCGGCAACCAGGACGCGCAGAAACGAGCCGCTGAGGCCGTCGCCCTGGGCAAATCAGTCAACATTTATGACATCCAGCCGCAAATCTGGACCTACGAGAACAAGCTCAGTGGCGGCCAACCCTACCGGGCCTTCGTCCACATTCCCGGCCATTGGAACAAGAATTTCTCCCACACCGGCGTAAAGGCCATGATCCTGCGCGGCATCGCTTGGGCGGCGAAACGCGATGACGTCGACATGCTCTGCCAGGCCGACGAGCTCGGTGAAAACCTTCGCTACGTGGAAGGTGGCGTCCCCCATCCCGAGAAGCTGCCTAGCTACCTGAACGTACATCCCGAATTCGAGATTTCTCTAGTGGCCTCGGAGCCTCTGATCAACAACCCGATGAACATCAACTGGGACGAGAAAGGCCGCCTGTGGGTAGCCGAAACTCCCGAGTATCCCAATGGGCTACGCAAGGTGAACGTTCCTGCCTGGATGGATTCCGGATCGCTCAAGCCGGGCGAATACAACCGCGACCCACTCGACCGGATCAGCATTCTGACCGACACCGACGGCGACGGGGTCATGGACTCCAAGAAGGTCTTCGCGGACAAGATCGAACTCGTAAACAGTTTCGTCTTCCACAAAAACGGGGTCATCGCCACGGCGGCTCCCGACATCTGGTTCTTTGAGGACACCGACGGAGATGACGTGGCTGACAAGCGGACCAAACTCTATACCAATCTCGGCATTCGCGACACGCACGCGGTCATCAACAACCTCCACTACGCCGCTGACGGCTGGGTGTATGCGACCCACGGATACTCGTCTTCCGACAATGTGAAATCGGGCGACGGCAAAAAGGATTTTGGCCCGATCGGCAACGGCGTCGTGCGTTTCAAGCCCGACGGCAGCGCATTTGAACAATATGCCATGCGCAACGGCAATACTTGGGGAATGGATACCACCATGTCGGGCGAGGTCTTCTACACCCAGCCCACCACTGGCAACCCGCTGGTCCATGTCGTCCTTCCCGAATCCATTTTGGCCAAAGGCAAACTGCCGGGAGTCACTGGTACCAATGGGCTACTCCCCGGCGCTCGCACCTTCCCCGCCATGCAATGGGAACAGCAGGCCTACGTGCAGATCGACCAGGTCGGACGCTACACCGCCGGAGCGGGCACCGTGATTTACGAAGGCGGCGCCTGGCCCAAGAAATGGAACCAAAGTTATTTCACCAGCGAGCCCACTCTGAACATCATCGGACACTTCAATGTCGTCAAGGACGGCGTATCCTTCAAAGCCAGCAAGGAAGCCGGTCGCGAGCAGCAGGAGTTCATCTCCAGCACCAACTTGTGGTTCCGTCCGATCGAGGTGATGACCGGCCCCGACGGCGCCATGTATATCGTCGATTTTTGCAATCAGGCCGTTATCCACAACGATACCCGTGGCCCGGTCCACGGTCCGGCCAACGCCGCCGTTCGCCCTGACCGGGACCACTACTACGGCCGTATCTGGAAAGTGCAGCACAAGGAGGCGAAAGCGATCGAGCCCGCTTCTTTGGACCGCAACAACGTGGCCGCTCTCGAGAAAGCAGCCAAGAGCCCGAACGAGCAAATACGCAGCACCGCTCAAAGACTCTTGCGCGAATTCCACGGAGCCGAGCCCAGCATTGTTGGCAGCGACGCCGTGCGAGCCTATAACAACGCCCTCGAAGAAAGAGACCCTGCCAAGATCGTCGCCCGTGTGAAAGCGGCCCAGGATGATTGGACCCTCTCGGCTCTGGTAGCCGCCTCGCAGGATCAAGCGATCGAAGTGATCGAGGCCGCCCTAAAAACGGATCCCAACGATTCCCTGATCACCTTCGCGACCGCCCTCTCGCCTTCCGCATTGTCTCAGGGTGACGCCGCCTCCAATGCCGCACGTCTCCTCAAAGCCTGCGGACTTGCCGACGCACAAGCCACGCCCATCCAAGCCGCTGTATTGAGAGCCCTCGCTGAAAACGTGTCCCAGCCGCCTCGAATGACCAACGCCCTGAAAGCCGCTCTTGCGTCCTTGCTCAGCAATGACGAAACGCAGGTGCTCGCCTTTCCCCTAGCACTGATCTGGGACACCCAAGGACAGCTGGCATCGCAAACGAACGCCATCAAGTCCTCCATGATCAACAGTCTATCGCGTTCCAACGTATCCGACGAAGAACGCGTCAACATCGCACGCAGTTTGGTCAGTATCCATAAAAAGGATGCCAAAATCCTTCCCACCATGACTACCTTGCTTTCGGGAAGCGGAAGCGATTCGCTAAAATCAGGCATTCTAGCCGCCATCGGCTCGGTCGACGGTGACGACCTCGGGAAGACTCTCATCGACCAGTTTTCCAAACTCGAAGGCGGACTGAAAATGGAGGCCTTCAACCAAATCGTCAAACGGCCTAATTGGGCGCAAGAACTTCTCAAGGCCATGGACAACGGGAAGATTACTCCGGCAGAACTCGGGCCGGGCAACATCGCCCGGCTTCGCACGCACCCGGATTGGCGCACTGCCCGGGACGCCTTCCGGCTATTCGCTCGCATCGCGCCGGTGAGCGCCGAAAAGGATGAGCTCATCGCCAAGCTCTTGCCCGAAGTGGAGAAAGGCGGCGACCCCGCCAAAGGGAAGATTCTTTTTAACGCTTGCGTGGTCTGCCACAAACTAGGGGGTGAAGGAGCCGCTGTCGGCCCAGCCCTTGACGGCATCGGTTCGCACGGAGCGGCCGAGCTCCTTGGCCAAATCATCGATCCCAATCGCGTACTAGAGCCAAACTACGCCGCTCATAATATCACGACGAAAAATGGGGAAACCTTCGTAGGCGTCATCTCCACGGAGAACGACGCTACGCTCACCCTCGCCACCCAGACCGGGGTCATGGAAATCGCCAAGTCCAATATCGCCAAGCGTGAGAACACCCAGCGCAGCTTAATGCCGGAAGGGTTCGAAGCCTTGGGAGCCTCAGGTCTTCGTGATCTGCTCGCGTTCATCATCGCTCAGGCAGGTCCGTCCACAGGAGAACAGGCGAACGCCGCTAGCGCCCCTAAAACACCCGCCCCCATTCTCAATCGGCGCAAATGGCCTGATCCGATCCCTGCCACTCCCGTAAACTGGGAGAAAGGCAAGACCTCGGTCCTCATCATCAGCGGCGGCTCTTCCCACAAGTTCCACGAGTTCTTCGGAAAGTCGGATTCCAAAACTTTGGAGGACGCCGGACTCACGGTCCACTACACCGAGGACGTCGCCCAGGCGACTAAGGAACTGGCTAACGCGGACGTCGCCATCATCAGCGTCAATCGGGCCGGGTTCGATACGCCCGCCTACCGCAAGGCGCTTATGGACCGCATCGAGGCCGGAAAAGGCGTCATCATGCACCACCCTGGAACCTGGTATGGATACAAGGACTGGCCCGAACTGAATATGAAAATTGTCGGCGGCGGCACGCGCGGCCACGACAAGCTCGGCCCCATGGGCGTGCGTGTGGTCAACAAGCGCCACCCGATCATGAAAGGGGTCTCGCCTGAATTCGAACTGGTCGACGAACTCTACATGATGAACAAGGACGGTCCGCCGGAAGGCGCCGCCAAGATCCGTGTTCTCGCCGAAACCAGCGTCAGCGCCAAGTCGGGAGAACGGCACCCCGCCGTCTGGATTACCCAGCATCCGAAGGCCCGTATTGTGGGATACACCCTCGGCCACGACGAACGGGCCCACGACCACCCCGACTACCGGAAGATCCTGATCAATGCCGCCAAGTGGGTGGCCAAGAAATAGCGATTGCCGAGGAGTGAATGGCTAACATCCACCCTGTGGTCGCGATCGCTGATCGCGTAAGTCAAATATAAACGCACCTCATCAGTCTTCTCAACTCTTGACTCTATTTTATATATAGTACCATTGGACAACAATCTTCTGTCACCAAAACCGCATTGGAATTATATATAATGTCCCAATCGTGGCAGAGCCTACCCGTCACCCTTTTCTAGGTAGACGATGAAGCTCTTGATCCAGTAAAGACCCCCGGAGCCGCCGACAGGCCGGGGTCTGCGACAACAGTCTTCGCCTTTCAGGCTACGCTCGTCATGAGCTTCGGGGTCTTAATCCCAAAGGGAATAGTAGCTTCAGAAGAAAGGGTTCGATGCTGGAGGAATCGCTTTGAAGCTCGCCGTTTTTGTCACAGAATCCAGGAAGTACCTGAGCCACTGAGAGAGTGTCTAATAAATCAGAATACGCGTCGCAGCAGGCATTTTTAGCTTTTGGCAAGGCACAGGCCAGGTGCCAATGCCCGTAGGGCCTTGGCCCTCGTCTGCAACGCCGCCAGAAGCTAAAAAGGACGCTGCCCCAGAGGGGTTCCCGCCCAGATGGGCCTGGGCTGCGTTGAGCGCATTGGGGATAGCCATTCCATGGATACCCCGCAACGCGCACGCCTTGCCCAGACCCATCTGGACGAAAACGACGCATATTACGCTTTATTGGACACTCTCTTACAAAAGAAGGGTTTTCGATTTTCGGGAACTGCCACCCGGTCGAGAGCGGCTTCAAATTCCCGGTTAACAGCAGGAAGAATCTTATCCATGAGTATTGAATCATTGATGACTAAGCACCCCGAATCAGAGGGCTTAATCATTAAGAATCCATAGAACTAGGTGTTTCCACGTAAATCAAGCTTGAAAAATTGTTTATATTCCCGGATGCTTAATCAATAATTTTAGGCGAATAGAATTTTCTTCAAACAAAACACCATGAAATTACGTTACCTCAAACCAATACCGCTATTTATACTTTTGATCGCATTTGCCCAATCAGCATTTTCCGCGACTATATTATGGACTAAGGACCATCCTGATGGAAATTACATTTACGAATTAGGAAGTGATGGATCGGTAGCACTAACAACCTGGGATTCGAACGATTCTAGCACACTATACTGGTACAACAGCTCCGGAGAGCTGATTTCGGAAATTGATAGAAGCAATACTCCATACGTCGAGTCTATCAGGTACGTCAGTGATAGAGATTTACTTTATGAGGGCCGAGACGATTCCTACAATCGCTTCACAGTAGCTGCTTCGCTGGGCGAAAACAATGAAGTAGAGGAAGTAAAGGTTCACCACGACTTCACAGGAAATCGAAACCCTACAGTAATGGCGTTTCCATATTTCCTATCTAGAGTAACGGGACAGAGCGATGTTGCGACTTTTACGCTTTGGTCGGTCGCGGACCGACCCGACATAAAGATTGTCGGAGATTTGGTTACCGGGACTGGCGACGATGCCCTCCATATTCGATGGGCAACAGAGCCAAGATCGATATACAAAATACAAACTTCCAATGATCTTGAAACTTGGACGGACTATTCTGAAGAGATTATGGGCGACGGGACAACCAAGGCCGAAGACATTCCTGTAACTCAAGGCACAAAATACGCTAGAATCATCCAGATTTAAGATGCCTAAAAAGGCGTTTCAGGCAACGAGCGCAAGCGCTCGCCGCCTGTACTCGGCGTTAGGAGCAAATGAATGGAACCAACTCACAAAGACACACCAAAGTGCCCGTCATGCTCAAAGACATTGTTTTCTCGAACTTCGACGAAATGCTCTTGGTGCGGATCTGTCATTCCAGACGAACTACGTTTCAACAAAGAAGAAATAGAAAAGTCTGATGAGGAATCGAAAAAGTCGAACGCAGCAATCGACAGGAAAGAAAACGAAAGAAAGATTCGAGATGGCAAAAAATCGATGATCGAAACAGCATTCGAACTAACCATTGGGACAATCTTAAACCTAATCAAAAAATCCTGACATGGCGTGCCGGGCAATGGTGATTCCGCTCCATCGCCAGCGCCTACACTTAGCGCTCCCTGAGAGAATTTATGGAAAACACTAAAGCCCTCCTCTTACTCACAACACTGCTCACCCTCTCTGGATGTGCTATTTCTAAGAACGTTGTTCCGGTTGATTCTGGAACTACCATAAAAAAAATATACGTCTTGGAGAATGAACGAGTCCATATGGAAGGACTGGTAGATGAATTAGTCACCCAAATTTCAAACATGGGATTTGACTCGGAAAAGTACTCAGGAGATCGACCAGAAGACGCAAATCACTACTTAACCTACACGGCAAATTGGCAATGGGACATGGCAATGTATCTTACCTATTTCGAAGCTACACTGTATGAAGATGGTCGCGTACTCGGCGAGGTCTCCTATGATGCAAAAATGGGCGGTGCAAACATGAATAAATTTGGAAAAACCGCTGATAAGGTGAAACCCCTTCTACTTGAACTTCTCGCGAAAGTGAATAGGGGAAGCGAAGTTCCAATGCTTGGCAATGAAAAGAAATAGCCAACAACAAAGGGACCTTCTCACCGTAGCTTCGCATTGCCGTTTTTGCCGCGATATCACAGCTGGCTGGGGCCCGTCAGTCTTCGAAGTTGCGCAGCGGACCCTCCATTGGATACGCCTAGTATCCGCGAGTCGGATATGGGGATTTTGAAAATGCATCTGCCGTGGTATTTGAAGGTGTTGGCACTGTCGCCGCAGTTCTTCACGCTGTAGTTCCCATCGATCTTTCCCTAGCGGCTTGGCTTCAGAGCGGACTAGTCATCGCAGGTATTTCGGCGGGGCACGCACACCGACCCGTGAGGAAAAGTCCCGAAAAATTAACCGCTTCCAAAGAAAATTACTTTCAAAATTCGATGTTTCGTGCGAACGGATGGAAGGATGACTAAATGGCCATCGCTTCCCCAATTGGCGATTCTCGCTTTCATGTTGTCGACCCCCCAGCCTTCGGGCGCCGACGTCGTGCTGGAATGGAATGCATTGATGATTGATGCCATTCGCGTGGACAACACCGCCCCAACCCTCAGCACCCGCAACCTGGCGATCATGCACACGGCGATTTATGATTCGGTAAATTCCGTGCTGCGGACCCACCAGCCTTACCTTTCCGAACTCGACACCCCTTTGGACACATCGCCCGAGGCCGCCGCAGTGGGAGCCGCTTACGAGCTCATGAAATTGCTCTATCCGTCCTTTAGCGGGCCAACCGACGAACTCTACGCCCGTTGGCTTGAGTCCGCTCCGCAAACGGCAGCTACCACCAATGGACTAACATTAGGAAAACAGATCGCCCTGATAGCGCTCCAGAATCGCGTCGGCGATGGATCGTCCACCGACGTGCCTTACATTCCCAGTGATGCGCCGGGTGCCTGGCGTCGCACGCCGCCGAATTTTCGGCCTCCCCTCACGCCTCAATGGCGCTACGTGACCCCATTCTGCCTGTCGGAACTGGAACCGTTTCTGCCCCCGCCCCCTCCTGTATTGAATAGCCAAGAATATGCGGAAGCCCTGAATCAAGTGAAAGCGATCGGCAGCCTGGAGAGCGATATTCGAACGGAGGAACAAGGGCTAATTGCACGATTCTGGTCCGACTTCAACTTCACGGCCATGCCGCCGGGACACTTCCACGAAATCGCGGCCAATATCGCGCGTGACCGAAACAACTCACTGGCGGACAACGCCCGTCTATTTGCGCTCTTAAGCCTGGCTCAAGCGGACGGGGCGATTGTGTGCTGGGAGGCAAAATACGCTCACAATCTCTGGCGGCCCGTCACCGCCATTCAACGAGCCAATGAGGACAACAACTCGGGCACGGAAGCCGACCCGGCCTGGCAGAACGACGAATTCGATCCGCCGACCATCACCTGGAATATC
>JAUHWE010000770.1 GCA_030424825.1 Verrucomicrobiia bacterium | reverse complement strand
AATTATTAGACATTCTCTCAGACAACCCTGAGAAGCCAATGAATATTTGTATTCTGAATACTACAAACTCTTCAGATAGGCTACCATATTCGCGACATTCTCAGCACTGATGTCCAGACTGGCAGCGGATGGCATGAA
This sequence comes from Verrucomicrobiia bacterium, assembly GCA_030424825.1. GTDB lineage: Bacteria > Verrucomicrobiota > Verrucomicrobiia > Opitutales > Opitutaceae > Pelagisphaera. Next base: position 2,070 of record JAUHWE010000770.1, on the reverse strand, counting down.
GGAATAGTGCAAGTCTTTTCGGCTAGCGATTTTGTTCTGGTCAATCGCGATATCCGCGCCTCCGAACACTCTCAAAACCAGCGGGTTTCCTTCGGAGATGACAAAGCCTTGGATGGTCTTGTTGTCCTTGGTCTTCACTTCTACCCCTTCGAAACCATGTGAAATATCCGCGGATGGATTGATGATCGCCTGAATGAGCGTTTCACTTGGGTTGCCTTGAGCGAATGCTGTCAAGTCAGGTCCAAAGCTTATACCTTGGTCTCCAAATTTGTGACACATAAAGCACTGGGAAAGGGCCCGTTTGCCCCGACTCGCATCTGGGGTGTAGGAGAGAACCTCTTCAAGTGTCGTTTCCGACTTCGCTTTAGGAAATGCAGGAACGATCGAATCGACCAAAGCGGCGCTTTGTCCGCCAATCTCCGCCATCAAGTTAAAGGGACGCCAATAGGATTTGTCTCGGTTCTCAACAAACCAGCGAGCTCTAGTAGTGACTTCTGCCCCCTCAGCATTTTTAACGATATCTACCATCGCCCGAGCCCCCTTTTCGGATTGCACGTATGCGATCGCAGTCAGCATATCCACTCGTGATTGCGTATCCTTGGACGTATCCATGGCATAGGCTTTCATATCCTCCACGGCAGACTCCGGATGCAATCTCCAAACGATATCCGCAAAAGCCTTTGACCAGTTGGCCGGATTGCTGCCGCGCTTGTTTTTCAAATACGCATAGGCTTTGGCTTCCTCAAGGGCCACGGAGGTCCCGATCGCCTCCAAGTACCAGCGATCCTTGCCATCATACCCGTCAACCAGGTCCAAAAGAGTTTCCTTCATTTCACCGAAGGGTACATCTCTCAGAGCGAGGGCAACTTCTCGACGCACAGCGGGAGAGGAATCCTTAGCCAACGTAGTGGCATGGGCCATGTAGTTGCTCCCTGTCGAACGCAGTGCCCGGAAGGCCGCGATTCGCATTTGAGGATCATTCGCCTTGAGCCGCTCCTCGGCTGCCGCGACTCCCTTGGGCCCCAAGTGAGGCAAGAGGAACACGGCTCTGGCCTGGATGTATGGGTTGTCGTCATCAAGGAGTTTGGCAACGGCCGAAACCGCGGCAGCGCCTTTTTCCTTCAGTCCATAAAAAGCAGCCCCTCTCACATTGTGCGACGGATTTTTAAAGGCTTCCACCAATCCCTTCATCGTCGAAAAATCGATCTTGGGATTACTCAGCTTTTTCCCTTTAGGCGTAATTCTATAAATGGATCCTACCGCCGACTCATCATATGCTCCGTGGCCTCCAACACGCGTGTCGAACCAGTCAGCCACATAGAGTGATCCATCTGTACCCACTGCGATGTCCGATGGACGGAACTGGAAGCGGGCCTCCTCGTTTCGGGCGTTCGTCTGCGAAAAGTCAGCCCCATAGAACTTGCCGGTCGGATTCGACCCGAAAAACTCGAATCGCTCCAATTCGAAACCGGCCTGCTTTGGTTGCGGCTTGTATCCAAAAACGACATTGCGAGTCGGTTCGCAAGTCAACAGCATGCCATTGTATTCAGCACCGAGCGCATCACCCTCGTAATAAGTGATCCCAGTAGGAGCGCCGCCCCCGTAAACGTCTCCCGCAGGAATTGTTCCCGGATCGCCCTGGCGCCACTCAGCCTCAGCGGTCCCCTGATCAGGACGTTGCTCGGAACGCCAGGTTCTCAATCCATCGTACGATGAAAATCCAAGATTGCCGTATTCCATCAGCCAGGTTGTACGGGCGGCGGGCGGATCGTCGTTGTCGTTATTAAATACATCTCCGTACGATGTAATCGTTTGCTCGTAGGAGTTCCGGAAATTGTGTCCGATGACCGAAAGCCCTGTCCCATCGGGATTCATCCGCATAGCGACACCCCCGACATACTGGTGCCCATCGCTGCTGGGCTTGGCTCGATCCGTGCGGTTCAAGTAGGAACTTCCAGTGAAAAGGTGCAGATCAGGACTTTCGACATCCGCATTCCCTGCGTTTCCTGTATTGAAGTAGTATTGCCCATTGGGACCCACAGTCACCGAGTGAAGACTGTGATCGTGGTC
>JAUHWE010000089.1 GCA_030424825.1 Verrucomicrobiia bacterium | reverse complement strand
GCATGCTAATCCGCTGTGCCTCGAGGAGCTTACCAGCGTCCTCAAATGACTTCACTCGGTCTTTCAATTCTGATTTAATGGCCCCAATTGCGTTTTCAATTTTCGCGCTGGTCGTAACAAATTGGTTAGCAGGGTACAGATTGAACTGGTCCAGTTTCCGAATGACAGAACCGGTAGTCGGTTCAAACTCCGAAAGTCCTTCGATTTCGTCTCCCCAGAATTCAACCCGCAGCCCTTTCTCCAAATACGCGGGCATCACATCAACCACATCGCCTCGGACTCGAAATCGACCTCGGTTCAAGTCGATATCATTACGTTCGTACTGAATTTCAATCAAGCGATTGAGAAAGGTGTCCCTCCCCAATTCCTCTCCAACCTGCAGGGGAATCATAAGCTCCTCGAAATCCTCGGGCGAACCAAGGCCATAGATGCAAGAAACACTCGCCACTACAATTACATCGCGGCGGCTTATTAAGCTGCTCGTTGCAGAGATCCTCAAGCGGTCTATCTCGTCATTTATTGACGAATCCTTTTCGATAAAGGTATCCGTAGAGGGAACGTAGGCCTCCGGCTGATAGTAGTCATAGTAACTGACAAAGTACTCGACCGCGTTGTTTGGAAAAAAGTTTTTAAATTCTGAATACAGCTGGGCCGCCAGTGTTTTGTTATGGGAAATAATCAGTGCCGGTCGTTCCGTCTGGGCAATGAGATTTGCCATGCTGAACGTTTTCCCCGAGCCGGTTACGCCTAGGAGCGTCTGATACCGATTTCCCTTCTTTATCGAAGCAACGATCTGGCCGATGGCTTCCGGTTGGTCGCCTGTTGGCACATAGTCGGAATTGAGATCGAATAATCTACCCGCTTCCATATACGTCTAACCAACTGTTTCTTCTTCGGCAGGACGATTGAAAACCGTTTTGTCGAGCTGCCCTTCCGAATTTGCGACGATACAAGTGATGGTCGCATCTCCCGTGATATTCACCGCAGTTCGAACCATATCCAGCAACCGGTCGATCCCGATTATTAAACCTATTTTGTCCGGAGGAAGACCCACAAGCCCCAACACCATGGTGAGCATCACGAGTCCCGCACTCGGCACGCCAGCGGTGCCTATCGAAGCCATTGTCGCGGCCAATATCACCATCAGGTACTGCGTAATGGACAAATCTATACCGGATATCTGGGCAATAAAGACGGTGGCGACTCCTTGCATGATCGCCGTTCCATCCATATTGATGGTCGCGCCTAACGGAACCGTAAAGGACGCTATTTTGTTGTGCGCCCCCAGCCGCTCTTCTGCGGCGCGAAGCGTAACCGGAATCGTCGCATTGCTACTCGCGGTGCTAAATGCGAAGAGCTGAGCATTCCGCATCTTTTTGAAGAAATTGACCGGGTTCATTCCTGTGAATATTTTGAGCAGAACGGGATAAACCACAAACGCATGGATCAGCAGCACAGCCACAACCAGGATGAAATACTTTGCCAACGCGAAAATCGTGTCGAAACCTTCTTTGGCGAACACTTGGGCAATCTTTGCGAATACTCCTAAGGGCGCTATGAGCATGACAATAATCACGAGTTTCATGATTATTTCGTTCAGATCATTGAAGAAGCGCAATACGCGCTGCCCGTGTTCACCCGACACCACAAGCGCAATACCAAATACTAGAGCGGCCGCAATAATCTGAAGCATATTTCCCTCCACAAATGCGCTGCTCACGTTCTTGGGAAAGATATCAATAAAAACATTGAGGAGTGATTTCGTCTCGCCGGGAACGTATCCTTGCGTCTCGATTTCCCCAACGCCTAGCCCGGGTTTAACGAGAAGCGCAGCAACAATGGCGATCGTTATCGCGATTCCTGTGGTCGCGAGGTAAAGCAATATCGTTTTGAGGCCTACAGTGCCCAGCTTCCTGACATCGTCCATCGCCGCCGTACCACACACGAGCGAAACAAACACTAGCGGTACGACGAGAGCCATGAGACTTCGAATGAAGGCTTCGCTGAGGAACTGGAACAGACCGTTTATGACATAGTCCGCAAGAAAGCTATGCTCGAGCACAGGACGGTTGTTGCTGTCCAGAAACTTTTTTCCTGTGTCCGGATTTACGACAAAGTCTACAAACTGGGAAAGCGCCAGCCCCACAATAGCCCCCCCAACCATGGCGATTAAGATGTAACGAGTGAGCTTTAGTTTGTGCAGATCCATGATTCTAGGGACGATCCAATTGAAAGAGCCGTCATTAAAGGGGACCTTTAATGATTTAACAACCCTCCAAAGTCCTCGGCTTTCAGAAATTGAGACGATTAAAGCCGACTCGAAAACGCTACTCTCGACCTACGATCTCAAGGATCTCCTCCAAAGACATCTCTTTGAAACTATCTCTCACCAACGAGGCACCGCTTCTTTCCATCCTTTCCCGGCTATTCGTTGTTGTTAAGCCAACGACTGTCATCCCACCGGCTAAACCCGCTTCGACTCCGCTGATCGAATCTTCGAATACGACACAGCGCTCAGGAGGCAGGTTAATCCTTTCGGCTGCTTTCAAAAAGACTTCTGGATCCGGCTTGCCCTTTTGCACATCTCCAGCCGCCACAATCTTATCAAAAAAGCCCTCGATCCCGGCACGGGACATCACCGCTATAATGTTTTCACGTGGCGTCGACGAGCCCACAGCAAAAGGAATCTTTTCCCGAACCAGCATCTCCAAGAAGGCGCGAACTCCGGGAAGTGGCTCGATTCCCGTTTCTCGAATAATCTCACGATAGTGAATTTCCTTTTGATCTCCTAATCGGGTAATCTCTTTTGCATCACGCGTCCATTTCAGGATTTCAGGAATGATGAGTTGATTTCGCTTGCCGAAACCGAGTTTGAAATGCCCTTCGAATAAAGGAAGCCCCTCTTGAGCAGCTAACCGTTCCCAGCTCTCTTCGTGTTGAGCGGATGAGTCGACCACGACTCCGTCCCAATCGAAAATAAATCCCACTTCTGGTCGATGCACACGAGGCGATGTCTTCATAAATGCTTATCTTTACTTTGCGAAATGATATGACCCAAAAGTAGCTCACTCGCTTAAGCGTGAGCAATCCAAGAACTAAGCCATAGGGCTAAAAGCAATGTTCAGGCTGGCGGAAGCGAGTCCGCTAGGCCCTTTCCCGCGTCCTAGAGCAGGATCGAAGAAGTACCCACGCCGATTCTTGAATTTCGAACGTTTGCTCAGAGCTCATTGCCCTACCATTTCATCATTTAGCTAAGTAGCATTAGAAAACCTATATTCCCACGATCTTCAGAAAAGCGTCTCTGAAACCTGCCCAGAAACGAAGCGGACCCGCATTCTCACCCTTTGATATCTCCTGGCAAAGAAAGGTCCCTTCACCACGAAACACATCGTCGAACAAGGGATTGAATCCCCTGAAGTAGGCCCAGAAGGTCTCCGCCCGAGTAGCGCCAAACTCCAAATCGGGCGTGAAACCGATAGTGGAGTCTTGGTTGGCGCGACGGCCGCGTCCTACGGTCGACGAGATTCGCTCTGCTCGCACTCCGCGAATGCCGGAGACAACCATACGGCAAGGACCGACAAACTCAAAATAGCGAAACTGCAGTGTCATCCAAGCCTGAGCCCGACCGAAGCTCCATCTTCGCCGAATGGAAACAGATTGCGCTCCCGGCCCGATTAGTCCGACAAGATGGCTGGGTCTCAAAATCAGGGACCCGTTTTCCGGCACGTCTACCAGACTCAATTCCATATCTGGCTTATCCTGCGTGGAGGCGGTAATGGCTCCATTCATGGTAGCGCTCTCTGAGGAAAACTCGACCAATTCAATTAATCCAGCCGCGAGACAAGTAACCGGTATTTGCCAATTCAGCACAAAGCGTGTTCTTCTGGCCAAACTCTCATCAGAAGCCTGTAGGTAGGATTCCTTGATCCACGCCTGTTCCCCTTCGCTGACTTTCAAGGATACAGAGACTCCACTATCGAGGATTTCGGGCGCGGGTAGCTTCTCATCAGAGAACTTGATCGGTCGGGCCCAATGGAAAACGGGAGCAATGACATAAAATGCGATCAGCTTCAGAACAAAAGGTCCCGCAATCACTACAGCCAATGCCACTGGCAAGTAGATCTTTATCACTTTCCAGGAATTGTCAATGTACCGGACCATTTCCGAGGAGCTGGATTCTAGATTGACAATCTTATCCTCTAGCATTCTGGCCTCATCTGAAAGACTCGTTCGATCCACTCTCAAGTTGGCGTGACGTACTCTTAATGACTCGATGAGAGGACCCAGTTGGGCACTCTCGTTCTTTGCCTGCGCGAGCTCACGATCGACCGCCCTCTTCTCGCTCTCCGATAAAAAAAGGTATTCCAGTTTCGACAGGAATCCCTCTAGCCTCGCGACGAGCTCGTTAGCTAGTTTGAGTTTGTCGCGAGCATCATTGAGCTCATTCGCGACCAACAAAATTTCAGTGTGCACATTCTCGAGCTTTTCGTAAGTCGCGCGAACCATTTCCTGTGCCTCCTGAAGCTTCGCGGCTCGCTCTCGTTCAACACGAATGCTATCTCCAAGATACAAATACAATGCAAACAGCCCCACTGCTGCCGCAGTCGCAATTAGCAGAACCACTACCTTGCTCAACAACCATTTTCCGATCTTGAGAAGGTACAGAGTCATACGTGGATCATTCCAGCCGTTTTAGGCCTTAACAAGCGGCGATACGAACTGGAACAGAGCTTCGAGAGATTCCTCCACCGATTGAGTCTCCGTATCAATGACCAAATCCGAATCGGTGGGTTCCTCAAAACCCGAATCCTTTCCCGTAAACTGAGGGACAAGCCCCTTGTCTGCTTTGGCATACAAACCTTTCACGTCACGCTGCATGCACGTTTCGAATGACGCCTTTATGTAGACTTCGATTAGGTTCTGCTTTCCTATTATCTCCCGAGCCATTGTACGCAGGTCAGCGTTCGGCGTGATAAATGAATTAATAGATATCACCCCTGCGTCTACGAACAGTTTCGAAACCTCGGCAATCCGGCGGATGTTCTCTTTCCTATCCTCGTTGGAGAAACCAAGCCCGGCGTTTAGACCCGTTCGGATATTGTCACCATCCAAGACGTAGACCAGTCGCCTTTGAGAAAACAGCTTCCTCTCAAGCGCCGTAGCGAGTGTGCTCTTTCCTGACCCCGAGAGACCACACATCCATATCACTTTAGCCGATTGCCCGGTCAGGGACTCGCGATCATTCTGTTTCAGAAGCCGGTCGGAAATTGGGTGCAAATTATCAGTCATAGAAGGCAATTGAGATTAAAGGCTTGTATTAAGCAAGGTAAGTTCAGGGTCAGCGAGTCAACTCTTCCCTCAAACTTCGTATTCGGTCCGCAACGACAGGTTTCATTGCTTCAATGGAATTGTCAGGCAGCGTCTCGTAATGAGCCTCCAGAAGAGCGAGGGCTTCTTCCTTCCGATCTAATTTCACCAGAAGCTCACCAAAAACCCTAAAGGCATAGTAAGGAGGATCTTCCGCATTAATGGCCATTTCGAATCGATTGACCGCCTCTTCTAGATCGTTAGATTTTCGCCACAAAATCATGGCTTCTTCGATATAGATTTTCGGATTCCTTTCATGAAAAACCCGACTCCCTTCCAGGAAAGTGAGCGCCCTAACGGCAAACTGGTCTGCGATCGCCCTTCCTTCAGTCGATTTTACCAGCGAGTCCGAATTCTCCTGTCCGACGATCCAGGTTGGCATGTCGTTGGCGATGATTCGCGATCCATTGAGCCAAAAAATTTCGGGTCGTGGATCGATGCTTGTTGCAAAGACAATCTTCCCGAGAGTGCCCGCTAAATCTCGCTGTTCCCAGTTTCGGTTCATGGAAAGCCAAACCAGATTCGCAGTCACCGATCGGTAACCGCCAAGAATAGCGACTGAAAGCCCTTGCCCAAATTGAGAGTCGAGATTCCGTAACGTTTCCACTTCCGAACTTTGACCCAGCTTTGCGGCGATAGATCGATCCAAGGGGGTAACCGCCCAACCAATCAGAAGAGCCAATCCCACAGAGAGCGGTATTATGGATTTGTTAGAGCTCACGTCGATTAAAGCTAGCGGAAGCCACTGCTAAATAGAAAGTTGAATACAAGAGAGCGTAGGCCAACAGCTTTAAGTAGAGCGATCCGGGCAATGTCTCTCCCAGCGCAAGCTTTTCCCCAACATCGAATAGATGAAAATTAGGGAGCGAGAAACTGGCAATCGCATAAACCCCCTTCAATACCACACTGTCTACTACACCACGAGCCTCGATCGCAATGTGCTGCAACTGTCCCACTATCCAGACGAGTACCCCCATCACCATGGCGAAAAGCGAAGACGTTGCGTAGGTGGAAAAAAGAACAACCACCGAACAGAGGATACCGATTCGCAACGCCTGTACCAATGAAAACCAGACAATCTCCCCATACTGCACGATGCGAAGCCCGTCTTTGAATTCATCGGGGTACTCTGCAAGAATGCTCGTCTCACGAAACCAAAGCGCAAAAAGCAGACAGAGCGTCAGCATTCCGATAAAGCACACTACTGTAAACCAAGAGCCGAGGAATTTCCCCAACACGAATTCGGATCGATGGATCGGCTTTGCCAGCAGAGTGAGTGCCGTGCGATGTTCAATCTCGCCATAAAATAGTTGAGCGGTAACAATCACCGCGAGCGCGGAACCAAAAACAGTCATTCCACCAAAACCGAAGTCGGCGATAAACTTCAGTTCAGAAGAACCGAAATTGAATTCGCGAAAAAGAAAGGAGCTTGCAAGAGCGCACATCGCCAAAATCGTCATGGCGATAAACAGTTTCATCCGTACCGCCTCGCGAAAGGTATTAATCCCAATTGTGAATACGCGAGACAAAGACCAGCTTAGCCTATTTCTCGAATCCGTCATTTTCCCTCGTTCTCCCGGGCTAGCTCCAAGAACAATTCCTCTAAGCTTCTGGACGGTGACGATACCGTCCCGCCATGTTCCTTCACCATTGTTTCGATCGACTGTTTCAGTGTATCCGATACTCCATCAATTCGGATGGATGAAGGATCCTTCCTCTTCGTCAGCGACGCGACCGTTCCTTCCCGCAGCAATCGTCCTCGACCCATTATGGCCACCCGATCACATACGCTTTCAACTTGCGACAATAGATGTGAACAGAGAAGCACCGTTTTTCCCTCCTTCTTCAGATCGACGATTAGAGATGCGATTTCCGCCGCTCCGACCGGATCGACCCCCGCCGTAGGCTCATCTAGCACGAGCAATTCCGGGTCTCCTATCAGTGCCTGCGCCAATCCAATACGTTGTAGCATTCCTTTTGAATAGCCACCCACTCTACGGTCGCCCGCATCCTCCAACCCTACTTTTTCCAATAGATAATCAATACGTTCACGTATCATTGTACTAGATACATGGGAAAGTGAGCCGAAATACCGCAACAGCTCTCGGCCGGTTAGGAATCGTTGAAAGTAAGGAGCTTCGGGCAAGTACCCTACATTAATTCGCGCCGCTGGATTTGAACTGGGAACGCCCAGAATTTCGCAGCTGCCCAAGCTTGGCTGCACGAGTCCCAGCGCAATCTTGATTGTCGTGCTTTTCCCCGAACCATTGGGGCCAAGAAGTCCGTAAATCGAGTTTCGCTCAATCTGGAGCGAAAGATTGTCAACCGCTCTTAACCATTTCTTTGAACCAGAGACGCGAAAATCTTTTGTGAGACATTTTATCCCGATAGCTGGAGGCATGACCATGAGCTCCTACTTGATACTGAACTGAGTATGCAGACGAGCCCCTTTACCCTCGCGGCACTCTGTTTTACGAATGTAAGAATCGAGCTCGCTCTCAATCTCTTTCAGAAATCGCCGACACTCGCCCTCCGAACCTTCGGCCTCAAGCTCCACCCTTCCATCCGCTAGGTTACGCACATAGCCTGTAACGTCGAACCCCTTGGCCAATTGCTTGGTCGCATAGCGAAATCCGACTCCCTGAACATGTCCAGAAAAGTGGGCAGAAAGTTGGAAGACATCATCCGCAGAATTCATAAGTCGCTTATCTTTAACTAAAAACGTGATTTGCCAATCGCAAATATTTAACTTACCCGCATTAACCTTTAATGGTCGTTCGTGCCACTACGGATTCGTGTAGAATTTTTAGACATTTCGTTTGCAAATGGAAAATACGAAGGATAAGTTCCCGCAGTTTTTTAAAAAGCTTGTTAAGCAAAAAATGGCCGATTTCGAATACGAAAGCAACTCCGACAGCGAGTGGGACGACAGCTGGGGAACCTTATGGAGCGAGCACGACTGGGAAGTCTATTTGGCAAATGAAAAGAACGAAGTTCGAAAATATCAGAAGCTTTACAACCGATTAGCCCGAAACCCGAATCGGCTGGATGAGGTGGCCCATTTTATGGGTTGGGAAACTCAGTCTGACAATCCGGAATCCGACATTGCGGAAAGCCCGTTGGAAAACGCATCAGACCAACCGTACACCTTGCACAAGCATCCCTTGTACGTCTCAAGCAAGGCCCTTCATGACTGGATGACCGATAAGTGGGCCCAGCACGTCACCTTGTGCGCCGACCAAATCTCTCCGGTTTTCGTTTTGAAAATTCAAAACACGATTTCCCAGTCAGATCAATATGGCTTGCTTGCCGTAACCGCGCTGGACCTTGGGGACTACACCCTCGCCATCGCCTATTTCAAACGGGGCCTTGAACAGATCAACCAGCTCCTTTCGCAGCTGAATAAGCTGGAAACCAAAAATATTGCTCCGCTCAATGCTTACTCTAAGCACGCGAAAATAAGGGTGTTCGACATCCGCGAAATTTGGCTGCGAGTGATGGCAGACTGCCGTGCCGCCGCAGCGAGGCCATTCGAAGAAGAATAAGCGACTCCTCGACTGACATCGAGAAACCCTCGATGGCACGACTTTTTCCCAAATATGATTTCCACAAAAAATGCCGCAGCCCGCTTAGATCTGCAGTCTAATGGACTCAGTCGTGGCAGCATACGGACTTTGTTGAAAAAAGGCGGTTCTCAAAATGCGTACGCCTTTACCCAGGCAGCCATGTGCTACCTGGACTTCCTGTCGGAGTATTTCTATCTGATCGGCTATACGAATGAGGACGAAAGACTCGCCCAAATCCAGTCGACGTTGCTGGATTGCTGGAAATACGCTCCCTACCTTCGGAGAGTGTCGGATTTCGAGCGTTTTCTAGGCGTGCTATTGGAAAAGAGAAGTTCCGATCTAACGATTCATTTTGATTCTCCCCACGAAAAGCTCGCACAACTCGGCCATACGCAAAGGTTCCTGCTGGTCGCCCGGACTTTCCAAAACTGGTCCTACCGTGCCCTACACTTGTCCACTCGCATCAAAAAATACGAGATTACAAGTGCCTTAACCGAGCTCAAGTGCACGCTTACAGGCTTCGACAGCCAATCCCTCAAAACATCGCAGCAGATCCTTCTTTTCAGGGTGAATGATTTGCTGGAAGGCGAACTGAAATCGCGCGAGTCGATGACCATAGAAAAGGAGCTAGTCGAGCAGCCAGCGTTTAAAAAATTCAAAGCCGACTGGCTCGCCTACCGATGCGACTTGGCAGAGCTCAAACAGCAATCTATTTTCGAAAGACCGGTTATCGCCGCCCTCAAAGAACGCCTCGTAGAAAATTTTCAAAGAGTACCGATCAATCAGCCCAATTTCCGCGATAATTTGATCAACCAATTCTCTTTCACCCGAATTCCACTTACTTGAGCTGAGCAATTCCCCGGTGGGCACAGCCTTTCACCTTTTGTCCCGATAGCTCCGGGTTCTTTTCAACAGATTTCGTCGCTGTTTTTCAAATACGGGCAGGATCTCTCTTTCGATATGCTCAAAGGCAGCTACTAGACCATCGGATTCGTACACTTGTCCGATTTTCGCTTCAACGAAGGTCGGCTCGCCCAAGCACGCGAGAAAGCGGTTAGAGGTCATTTTAGTAAACACCTCTATACGGCTCCCCGGCTCGATCGATTTCTGGTCCAGAATCCATTCCCTCGCAAACAACGCGAGAACCGCATCCCCTACCCACGCCTTCGTCCTTTTTTCCGTTTCGTCCATCAAGACAAACAAGATTCGGCTTTTGGAGCCAGTCACAATCAAAAATGCTTCCGCGACAGAATTCCCGAAATATCTGGAAACCTACTCGGCGAGCTCCCTTATAAAGCATTCTTTACATTGACTAGGGATTGTTAGCTAATCTGACGCGATTCCCTCATGCGAGAACTTGACTTTCAACTTTCCAACAGTGGTCAAATGGGCAGAGCCAACCTCTGCCTGCCGCACCCTCACAATGGCGTACATGAGAATCATGCAGTCACTTCATGCTGAACCAGACAAATGAAGAAGTCGGAAAACATTCTTATAATCGGCCTCGGCACAATGGGAATCTGCTTGGCCCGACGACTGTCAAGGGAAGGACATCACATCACGATCATTGAGAATGATACTTCAGTGCTGAAATCAGCCGACTCCATACTGGACGCTCGCCTCATCGCAGGGAACGCCGGTGATTTCAATTGCTGGTCCGAGTTTGATGCGGCTGAAATGGATTACATGATCGCGGTCACAACTGACGATGCCTTGAACATTCTTTGCGCCCAAATAGCAGACCGCCTCGGGATAAAAAAGAAAATCGCCCGGATTCGCTCAGTCAATGTCTGGTCCGAAAACGCTTTGCATACTGCCTAAGATTTCAAAATAGATTTTGTGATTCGCCCTTACGAAAATGCGGCGCAAAAAGTGGTGAACCTACTCAAACTGCAAGATGGAAACGTGGTCCAGGAAGTAGGAAACGGTGAGTTGCAGGTGGTGACCACTTCGATTGGGAAGAATTCCCCTTTGGCGAACATGAGCCTTAAGCAGATCGCCGAAACCTACAACGCGCTTCCCTTCCGCCTACTGTGCGTCGCTCGAGGCATCAACACAATCATCCCTGGAGGAGACTTCGAGATTCAACCGGGTGACCGGGTCTACCTGATTTCGCATAAAGCGCACGTCACCGAATTGATGGAGCTCGCACAGGTAAAGGCTACGCGTCTCGAGCATATCCTGATTATCGGAGGCGGACACATTGGTTCGCGAATCGCCGAATTACTA
>JAUHWE010000088.1 GCA_030424825.1 Verrucomicrobiia bacterium | reverse complement strand
GCGACACAGAACACGGAAAACCTTTCTACCGATTTTCCCCAGAAGAATCCGGTATTACATCTGCCAATACCTATAGCGATCCGCGCATGTGGGGCGAGTTATTCAGAGAGCTCACACTAGGGGCCGTTGAAACTGGGCTTGCGGTGGCCGACTTTAACAACGATGGCCAGCTTGATTTCTATACCGTATCCAAAAATGGCCCCTGCTCTCTCTATATTCAAACAGAACCGTTCCAATTCGTAGACATGGCGGAAAACGCGGGAGTAACGGCAAGCGAAACAAGGGACGGAAAGGCCGGTGCCACCGCAGTTGACATTAATCAAGACGGCTGGATGGATCTCTACCTCTGTCGCTATGACGCGCCCAATCTTCTCTTCGTCAATCAAGGGGACGGCACTTTTACCGAGAAGGCCAATGCCTATGGCCTGGCCATCAAAGACGCCTCGGTTCACGCCAACTTCGCCGACTACGATCGCGATGGCGATCTCGATGCCTACCTAGTCACCAATATCCTGCGGTTCGCCGAAAACCCTCGCGGACGAGCCGACTACCTATTGAGAAATAATGGCGACGGAAGCTTTACTGATGTCGCGGCAGAATCTGGAATCTGGGGAATCTCTCAAGGCCACACCGCCATCTGGTTTGACCCGAACCACGACGGCTGGCCTGACCTCTACGTCGCCAATGACTTTGAAACCCCAGACCGATTCTACCTAAACCAGAAGGACGGCTCCTTCGTTGATATGGTGGATGAGAATTTGCCTCATGTCACCTATTTTTCAATGGGAGCCGACTCCGGCGACCTAAACAACGATGGTTTAGTAGACTATTTCGTGGCAGACATGCGAGACCGTACCCGCAGCTCCTACATGGCTGGAATGGAAGAAATGGGACGCGGACTTTGGGAAATGGAACGTGTTTCTGAACTCGTGCCCCAATACATGTGGAATGCCATGTACCTGAACTCCGGTACGGATCACTTTAACGAAATGGCCTTCATGGCGGGTATGGAAGCCACTGGCTGGACCTGGGCAACCCGCATGGCTGATTTCGACTGCGACGGGTTGCTCGACTTCTACTTTACGAACGGCATGATCCGCAACTTCGTGGATGCGGACCTTGTCGATCGCCAGAAAGTCGTTCGTACACTGGAAGGGCGGGCCGCCGTCTGGAAAAACGCTCCCGAGCGAAACGAGCCCAACATGGCCTTTCGCAATTTGGGGAATCTGTCGTTCAAGAACGTATCCGTGGAATGGGGACTCGCCCACATCGGTGTCTCTTTCGGCTGCGCCACCGCCGATTTTGATGGAGACGGCGATCTAGATCTTGTGTACACCAACTACGATGCCCCTCCTAGCGTAGTCCGTAATGATTTTGCCTCCGGCAGTCGCCTCGTTATTGAACTGAAAGGTCAAGGCTCCAATCTTCGCGGAATCGGATCGGAGATCACCGTTAGCACTGCTTCCGGCAATCAGACAAGACAACTGTTTACCGAAAGGGGCATCGTATCCAGCGAACCGGCACTGGCCTACTTTGGATTGGGAAATGAGGATTACGCCAATACCGTTTCCATCCGCTGGCCAGATGGAAACCGCTCAACTTTTGAGAACGTCCCCGCGGGTCATCTGATGACCGTCATTCAACCCGATCCCGTTTCGACACTTGTCAACCCGGAGCGGACAACTTCGAACCCGCTATTCGAAGATGCGACTGCTGATTCGGGACTGGACCACACAAGCTCCCTCCTGCGGATCGACGAACTCGGATCCCAACGACTGCTGCCTCGGCGGTTAAACGGAACAGGACCCGGATTAGCGAGAGGAGACGTCAACGGCGATGGGCTAACAGATATCTTTATTACGGGATCTACCAATCAAAGCGGGACACTTTACCTCGGAAAGCCGGACCAGCGATTCGCAAAAGCGGAAAGCCAACCATGGAGCGACATACCGGAGGCCGATGACCTGAACGCCCTATTTATCGATGTTAACCAAGACGATGCCCTCGATCTCTTCATCGCTGTCGGTGGAGTGGCCCACCAGCGAGGCGACAAACTATTAAATGACCGCCTCTATTTGAACGATGGCCGAGGCAACTTTACCTATTTAGAATCCTCTCCGCAGGATGGCGAAGCCACGAGTGCCCTCGCAGCTGCAGACATCGACAATGACGGAGACATGGATCTTTTCGTAGGCGGGCGCTATGTGCCGGGGCGTTGGCCAGAATCGCCTAGGAGCTTTCTCTACGAAAATCGGAACGGGACACTTGTCGACGTATCTGATCATTGGGCACACGGATTGTCAAACGTTGGCATGGTTACCGACGCCGTATTCGCAGACATGAATGCGGACGCAAAACCGGACCTTCTGCTCTCACTAGAATGGGGACCGATTAGCTACTTTGAGAACACAGGAAACCAATTGGTCAACCAGACTTCCGCTAGAGGTCTTGCAACGAGAACGGGATGGTGGAACACTCTGGAGGTGGCCGACCTGAATCACGACGGGTTGCTCGACATCGCAGCTGGAAACCTAGGCTTAAACACCAAGTATCGTGCCACTACTCAAGAACCTGCGACTCTCTTTTGGGGACCCTTTGGGGACGAAAGCAAATTACGCATCGTCGAAGCGCAATATGACAATGGAGAGCTCTACCCGATTCGTGGCTTAAGCAAACTCAAGTACGAATTCCCTCGGCAACTACAACGTTTTCGGAGCTTCCAGGATTTTGCCCAAGCCAGCCTGGTAGAAATATTTGGGAAGGAGGTAATTGAAGTCACCCACAAGCTTGAAGCGACCGAACTCGCCAGCGGGATCTTCTATCAACACAAGGATGGCCATTTCCGATTCACCCCCTTACCTCGGGAAAGTCAATTAGCTCCCATATACACTTTTACCACTCTGGATGCCAACAACGACGGGTACACCGACCTTTTCCACGCGGGCAATAACTTCAGACCCGAACCTACCACCGGTCGCTTTGACGGCAGTCTGGGAATGCTGCTAACCAATGACGGTCAAGGAACCTTCAAGCCGATTAGTTCTCATAAAAGCGGCATCAGCATCCCCGGAGAGGTACGCGCCTCGATCATCCTGCCATCAGAACAGGCTGTCCAGCAACGCCTTGTCGTTACCCGGACCAATGGACCCGTCCTCCTTTTTAAACCGATGGATCGTTGAGCCCAGGCTACTTCTGAAGGCCAGAAGCTAATCCGACGTTGCGATCTCTTCTATCGTAGGCTCTGAATAGTTGGCCTCCAGCTAAACCTTCCTGCTCCGTTAGATCGAACCGTGCCCATTAGTCGAGTCTTCGATGGCCCCCGAACCCACGACGGCACACCAACTCTCGGGACCAGCTTGGACCAAGAACAAAAATAGCCCTTTATGGAATAGGGGATTAGTCTATCCCTTAACCCCATTCGTCTACGACTTAACACAAGAGAGTGTCTCCCTATGAATGCCCCCTTAATTTGCAGCCTCCTTTTTCTGCTGGCAGCCAATCTAACGATTACAACGGCTGTACCTCCCAAGGTTCACAGTGATGGTCGTGTAACCTTCCGAATCGACGCGCCCAACGCTGAAAATCTGCAGATCGACGTGAAGGGAAGGACCAGCAACGCCAATGACCGCAAGCCCTTCGACATGAAGCGCGACGAAAGCGGACAGTGGGTTTTTACCAGCGAACCTCTCGATCCAGGATTTCACTACTACCTTCTGTTCATGGACGGCTACAAGTTCGCCGACAATACCAATCCCCTCTACTTCGGTTGGGCTCGACCAACAAATGGAATTGAGATACCTGACTCGAGTCTCGATTGTTACCTTCCCCGCGACGTGCCACGCGGAGAAATTCGCATCGTGCCCTACTACTCTAGCATCACCCAATCTTGGCGTGAAATAAGAGTGTATACGCCTCCTCAATACGAAAAAGATCCTAGAAAGCGATTTCCCGTGCTCTATCTTCAGCATGGGTCAGGCGAAAATGAAACGTCATGGGGGAATCAGGGTCGTGCGGGAACCATCCTAGACAACCTCATTTCTGAAGGAAAATGCAACCCCATGATCATCGTGATGGAAGAGGGCTACGCCTATACCCCGGATGCCATTTCTGACGATTCAGGTAGACGCGTCAATAGCTTCGAAAAACTCCTTCTAGAAGAAACCATACCGCTCATCGAAGACAGGTACCGCGTACTCGCCGGCAAGGAACATCGAGCCATTGCAGGTTTGTCAATGGGCGGGGGACAGGCATTGAGAATCGGTCTCGGAAATTTCGATACATTTTCCTATTTGGGCTGTTTTAGCGGCGCTTCTCGAGACATTGAGGATTTGGTTAAAGACGCCAAACAAGTGAACCGGAAACTCAAACTCTTCTGGATTGGCTGTGGCACCGAGGACTTTGTCTACGAGAGATCCCTAGCCGTCCGGAGTGAACTCCAGAATAAGGGTGTGGACCACGAGTTCTATTCCCATCCTGGAACACACGAATGGCAATCCTGGAGGTTACATCTAAGTCTCTTTGCCCCAAAGCTCTTCAATCCCTAAGCGAGTACCCCAAATGTTATAATTACATCTGTTCCTGCGTGGATCTTTAAATCGTTCAGTCGAGAGCTAGAGCACTCCGCTTGCCGAACGTGAAAGCACCAAACTGAATAGATTCCGAATCACATTCGCTACACCGAGCAAACGCGACCTCTACTCCCTCAATAAAGATTCACAGAAGATGAAAACCCTAGCAACCTGGTTCCTTTTACTGTTTTACCTTCTTCCTCTCGGTGTCCGCTCAGCGGAGATCCTTACAGAAAAGCCCAAGGTCACCGCCCTTTTTAGGGGCCAAAACCTAGATCACTGGAAACCCATTCACAAAGAGGGATGGATCCTGGATCAGGGCACTCTCACACCAACTGGAAAACACAGAAAGAACAACTACATTTGGACCCGGAATAGCTACCAGGATTTTGTACTCACTTTACAATACAAACTTTCAGATGGAGCCAATTCCGGCGTGTTCATTCGCTCGGACCCCAAGAACCCTGTTCAAGGTGGAATAGAGGTTCAACTGCTTGACGGTCCTAGCAAACACGCTCTCGATGGTGCACTCGACAAACACTCGAATGGAGCGATCTACGACGCGGTCACTCCCAGCGAATACAACAATCGTCCCTCAGGCCAGTGGAACTCTCTCCTGATTTACGCCAGGGGCCCGCTCGTCACCATCTACGTAAATGGCAACAAGGTATCCACGGCAAATCTAGACCACTGGACTCAAGCCGGACAAAATCCCGATGGAAGCAAAAACAAATTTGAGAAGGCCCTAGCCACCCTCCCCCAATCCGGAAAGATCGGTCTGCAATATCACGGGA
The DNA here is from genome assembly GCA_030424825.1 of Verrucomicrobiia bacterium. Lineage (GTDB taxonomy): Bacteria > Verrucomicrobiota > Verrucomicrobiia > Opitutales > Opitutaceae > Pelagisphaera. The sequence goes on along the minus strand of JAUHWE010000088.1, from coordinate 5,805 downwards.
AACCCGTCTGGTTTCGCGACATCAATGTCACCGAACTGGATGAAACATCGCCAGATCTTACTCGATTGACCGCACGTCCGCCTTCCAGCGACGACGATCTCCGCTTTTGGCTCAGAAACATGTTCGAGTTTCACAACTACAGCATCCATGAAGCCGCTGCCGCAACGGGTATGACACCGCGCGAAGTAACCGAAGCACGTGAGCGATTTAGCATAAAAACCGGGAATACTATTTCGACCGATCCCAATAGGCCTTTGCTGACCATGCCTTATCCCGGCGGACGGCATCCGCGAATCGGATTCCTCGATGGCGCCATTGACCCCCAACGTGAAACCAAGCTCAGCGTCTTTCTTCCCTGGGACCCCGCATCCTATGCGGTGATCGATGTGCCTGAAGCCATCGTTTCAAACCTAGGGCTAATGTATTTGGCCCACACTCATTTCCCTTCTATCTGGACCAACATCGGCGTAGAACTCGAGCCGCTCGAATGGCAGCGCAATCCAGATAGTAGCTTCGAGCTGACCCGTACGCTTCCCAACGATATCGCCTACACGGCCAAAGCGGTTCCCACAACGGACGCGATACATTTCTATATCTCTCTCAGCAACGGCACCTCCCGTACCTTGACCGATCTCAGGCTTCAAAATTGCGTTATGCTGAGAGGCGCTCCAGAATTCTCCTATCTGACAAAGGAGAATAAAATCCTCACCAACCCCTACGTTGCCGTGCACAATTCTCAAAAAAACCGCTGGATGATTACCGCCTGGGAACACTGCCACAATCCTTGGACAAATCCAAACTGTCCTTGTATGCATTCGGATCCACGACTACCGGACTGTCCGCCCGGAGAAACGGTTTCCACAACCGGAATTTTCACTTTCTATCAAGGAACCGATATTCAGCACGAATTTGACCGGCTCGAAGCCAGTGGTTGGCGAGAGTACTTTAATAAAAACAGTCCGAGTTCCCAATAATGTCAAAAGAGGTGCGCCTAATTTCTACAGACACAATCCAGCGGACCCAATCGGGCTGTCGTCACTTCCAGCGACCGTTCCTGTTCGCTATCTGGTAGTGCGCATCCAGTTACTCAATACTCGCGAATCCTACGATTGAAGAAAACCGTCTCATGGGCACCGATGAGTGGCGGTTAAACTCTGTTCATCTGGATAAGAAGAACGGATTTGGACTCCGTTCAATCCGCATCGAAGGCTATGCGAACAAAGCCAGCCTTTACCCAGGCGAAACGATCAGTTTCCATGTCAGCGCTGCGCCCGCAGCTTCTTACTCAGTCGATATCTATCGTACCGGCTATTACGGAGGCAAAGGGGGGCGACATATGCGACACTTTCCACCCTTGGAAGGAAAGCCCCAACCCACTCCGGCGGCGGGTGAACACGGGGTGCGCGAATGTAATTGGCCGGAATCCGTTCGATTCACGATTCCGGAGGACTGGTCCAGCGGCGTTTACCTAGCCAAATTAACACGACAGAACGACGGCTACCAGTCCTACATCATATTTGTCGTTAAAGCCCGAGAACCTGCCGACCTGCTATTTCAATGTTCAGATCTTAGCTGGCAGTCCTACAACAAGTGGCCTGGCCACGACTCCCTTTATGATCACGTATCCAAAAGTGGGGACAGATTCAACCAGTATATGTACACCGGGAAAGAGGCTAAAGTCAGTTTTGACCGTCCCTATGCCCTCTACGCGCAATTGCAGAGAGTTGAGACCACGGTTGGTTCAGGCGAATACCTCCTGACCGAATTTCCTCTGGCCTATTGGCTAGAGAAAGAAGGCTACCACGTTGCCTACGGTTCCAATTTGGATACCGACAGTGACCCAAGCACACTAGAACGCTGCAAGGTATTTCTATCGGTTGCCCATGACGAGTATTGGACGAGTCGCGCGCTAAAGCATATTCGCGAGGCACGGGACCGTGGAGTCAGTCTCGCATTTTTGTCAGGCAATGCCCTCCTGCATGCCGTGGAACTGCAATCGAGTTCGATAGATGGCCAAGCGGATCGAGTTTTCAGTCGGGACCATTACATCATTGAAGAAAGCCGTGACATAATGGGAGCAACCACCTACGGTCCCAGTAACGGGGATTGGGTAGTAAATAAGGCAGAACACTGGATTTTCGAAGGAACGGGTTTGCGCGATGGAGATGCCATCCGGGGATTGGTTGGCTGGGAATACCATGGTCCTCCTTTCGCGGATATTGCAGGATTGGAAGTGGTGGCCCTGGGAGAAGTATCAGCCTTCTGGTCTAGTGGTCCAGGTATTTTCGGCGCCATCGTCTATCCAGGGCCTCGAGGGAATTGGGTTTTCAACGCGAGCACAATTTGGTGGAGTCAGGCACTCAGCGAACCTCCTGGTCATACGCGGGCCGCCTCCAGCGAAGTACGTACCTATGGAACAAATACTAAAGTGCAATCGATAACGGCTAACTTCCTTCAACGCTGCTTGAAGGACTCTCAAATTGTATTCAATCCGTAGCTAAATGATTCGCACTAGCCTCCATTCATGCCTCTTAATCATCCTATTCATGCCAATGAATTGGGTAGCGGGGCAGAATATGATCCTCGTTCCGGCCGGTAAATTCGAAATGGGATCTCCCGAGAGCGAGAAAGAGCGAATCGAGGACGAAACGCTTCACACAGCCCGAATAAGCAAAAGCTTTTACCTTGGGGAAACCGAAGTTCCCTATTCTTTGTGGAACAAGGTGAGAAGCTGGGCTCTGGCCAACGGCTATCATGATTTATCTGTAGGCAACAATGGATTCAAGGATCCGGCAAATGAGGACCATCCCGTTGTCGCGGTTACTTGGTGGGACTGTATTCAATGGTGCAACGCTCGAAGTGAGATGGAAGGTCTTTCCCCCGTTTATCACACCAGCAAACGGTTCACGTCAGAGAATGTCATCCGAAACGGCATGCCAAGCGTCACCGCAGACGCAGAGGCATCCGGCTACCGATTACCGACAGAATCCGAATGGGAGTACGCCTGTCGAGCCGGAACCCGCAGTGCCTATGCGATGGGGTCCAAGGATGGTGAAGGATTTGATCAGTCCGGCTGGTACCGCATCAATTCGGCAAGAAACACTCATTCCGGGGGCAGAAAGTCCCCCAACCCCTGGGGTTTAAACGATATGCATGGCAATGTTTGGGAGTGGTGTTGGGACTGGTATGGCCCGTATCCTAAAGGTGAAGTCACTAACCCCCAAGGACCCGCATCCGGCACCGCTAGAATCTTGAGAGGAGGCTCATGGATGAATCCTTCTGGTCACGCGCGATCCGCCTACCGGCATGCCTTGGCTCCTTCGACCGTCTTTTATACGATCGGATTTCGCGTAGCCAGATACAAATAGTCAAAATTTCAATACAACTGATATGAAAAATTTCCCAGTACCGATACTCCTGGCACTACTATTAACTTCCGCCTGTCAAAAGGAACAGAGTCCAATAGAGGCCGATTTTTTCGTATTACCCATTGTTTCAAACGTGGAATCACAGCCGTTGACCGAGCATGTCAAACGCCTGACCCGGCATCTCGACTTTTTGGGTTCACCGCTCACTCCTGACACACTTCAAAAACTTGAAGCTGCCTTTCAACGGGAAACGGAACAAGCGATAACAATGGAAATTCAATCCATCCTAGACCCTTTGTGTATCGCAGGCGTTAATATCAATCCCGAATCACGGGTAAAAGCGCAAAGAGGACCCGCGCCACCGGAACTCTATCAGTCTGAATCAAAGCGATTTTTGATCAAAGTCATCAACGAAGCCGGAGTCACCGCCAAACTGGGGATTGGTTACACTGGGGATTCAGTGGAGCCGATGCATCATCATGGGCAGCAGATGCAAATGCCTTCTGACCACACACCGCTCTTTCATCTGAAAACCTATATACCCGGCGGAAAATGGCTGAATTCACCTTCTGCAACACTTCTCACCGGTTTGGAACTTAACTACGCAATCGTGGAAATATTCTGCCGCGACGAAGGAAAACGCGACCTTACTTTAAACTTCGATGTAGGCCAGGGCACGCAAGACTTGGGATTTCGCTCCGAGCTCCCGCTATTGTTCACCAGCAAACCAACTTATCCCCTGACCTTTGAAAAGGTCCTTGATGAAAATGGGGACGACGTGATGGCTGGCTTTGTAGTTCGTGACGAGAAGGGTCAGGTATATCCAAACCAGTCCAGCCGGGTGCCTCCTGACTTCTGGTTTCACGCTCAGGTGTACCGAACCAGTGGCGAGACTATTAGATTACCCACCGGTAACTACACGATTCTGGCGAGTCGAGGTCCAGAATATGAGTTACAAACGAAAGAAGTTAAAATCGAGGACAGAGGACAGAGTGTCCGATTCGAGCTGGAACGCTGGGTAGATCCTAGTCTGTATGGCTTTTGGTCTGGCGACCACCATATTCACGCTTCTGGATGTGCCCACTATACGGTACCCACGGAAGGAGTACAACCCAAGGACATGCTCAATCATATTCTCGGGGAGGACTTGAAGGTTGGAAGCGTCCTAACTTGGGGTCCTGGCTTTGACTACCAAAAGCAGTTTTTTACAGGGGACACTTATAAGAGTTCTCCCTACCCCTACACAATACGCTACGACGTTGAGGTCTCTGGGTTTGGATCCCACCGGTCGGGCCATTTAGTATTGCTTAGACTCAAGGATCAAATGTATCCAGGAGGTGACTCCGACGATCATTGGCCAACACTCGGACTCAACACTCTAAAGTGGGCACAGAAACAGGGAGCGGTTTGCGGGCCTGCTCACTCTGGTTACGGAATAAATCTATATCTGAACGAGCTTCCCAATTATGAGGTCCCGCCTTACGACAGTATAGGAGCCAACGAGTACGTTGTAGATGTGACTCATATGGTAGAAGGCCCCAACAATACAAAAGTTCCCGCTGTGGATTTTATATCTACGGGCGACACCTGGCCGGTCGCAGAACTCAACATGTGGTACCACACCCTCAATGCCGGATTCAGAACTCGAATCAGCGGAGAAACAGACTTTCCTTGCATTACTGGATCCCGAGTAGGTATCTGGAGGTCTTATGTCAGGCTCGAAAATGACCTCACCTACGATGATTGGTGCGAAGGCATCAGCCGAGGCAGTAATTACGTATCCGATGGTTTCAGCCATCTCATCGACTTTAAAGTCAATGGACTCTTGTCCGGTGACAAGAACAGCACGGTCAATCTAGATCGACCTGGATCCGTCAACGTGACGGTAAAAGCTAATGCTCATTTAAAAGAGAACCATGACCACTTCACAAAATTTTTCCTGACCCCGAATTCTCCATTCAGTCCAACACCTTGGAGCATCGAAAAGGCGGTAGAAAATGACACGGTTCAAGTGGAGGTCATCGTCAATGGACTACCTGTGGCAGCAAAAACCATTGATGTGAACGCGGATCTAAAAGATCTCGAGTTCAAAATCGACATTACGCAAAGCAGCTGGGTCGCTACACGCATATTCCCCTCCGCCCATACAAATCCCGTTTGGGTCGTGGTTGAGGACCAACCAGTAAGAGCCAGTAAGCGAAGCGTCGAGTGGCTAATAGCGGGAGTCGAAAAATGCTGGGAGTCGAAGAAGCAATTCTACGACGAAGACGAAATGCAGGACGCCATCGAGGCCTACAACCATGCCCGGAAAACCTACCAGACTATTCTAGAGCAAACGAAACTCCCTTAAATGAAACATCCGCACAGAATCGATCCGAACAAACTAAGTAATCCAGAAAGGGGTAAAATCCACTTATGAAAATCCATCGAAGCCACC
>JAUHWE010000769.1 GCA_030424825.1 Verrucomicrobiia bacterium | reverse complement strand
TTGATCCCCCACTTTAAAATCTACCGACATGTCGATATTGGTATACAAAGTCGGATCCAACCCGGGATTCCCTTCATCAATTTGGCGATCCTCCAAGTTGACCCGACGGAAGGGGACAACGTCTCCATAGATCGGTCGCTTGATCGTATTGGTGTAGGAAGCGATGAAGGTGGTGCGCTCATTCCACTTGTACCGCACATGGGCGTTGGGAAAAGCGTTTCCATAGCTCGACGAGCCAGTGGTTGGATTCGTGCCTACGTAGACGATCTCATCAACGTCCCCATCGTTGTCTTTGTCAGTGGAATCCGGCCCCAGCAAGACCTCGTTTGCATCAAAATCGATGGTGGTGTTCTCCTGCCGCATTCCAAGCAACGCTCTCCATTTGCCCACCGAGTAGTCTCCCATCGCGTAGTAGGCGTCTACCTGTTCCTGAACCGTGTAGGACAGTGAATCCGAATTCTCTCGCGAGCGGCGCTCGTCGAATCTGAAATCGTCAAAATTCGTTTCGATAAACGAGTCTAGTTGGGCCCGGTCTGCCATCGGCCCCGACTCATACAGCCCGGCCAGCAGCTCTTTACTAGGTCGACTCGACAACGTGGAGGCCAAGCTAAAGTTCCCCTCGCCGCTATATTCATCGTAGTAATCGGCCTGGTTGTCCGTAACACTATCCCGGATACGGCTTTTGAGTCCGGCCCGGAGAACCAGATGCTCATTGCCAAAGGCGTTCTTCCATTTGAAGTTCGCAGATCCGATCGTATCGGTTTCTACCTGCTCTCTTTCCCGCAACGTAAAATCTTCAAGCAAAAAACGGGAAGCGTCATCAAAGTCGGTCCCGTTCTGCGCCACCACTGTCGGGAAGGTGTAGTCGTCGAGGATGTAGTGCAGGTCCGCATCCGGCATCACGAAGTCAATGTTCAGGTAGTCCAAAGAAGTGAACCGGTCGTCCTGATACATGAGCCTAAAGTCCGCTTCTAGATCGCCCTGAATCCACTCGCCCCCAATCGACGTTTCCGCAACCTCATACTCGGATTCGAACTCGTAGAATCCTCGCTCCACCTCGGCGGATTCGACCACGGCACCCTTCTCATCCGCTGAGACAAACGTGCCTTGGTTGAAGCGATATTCGAAATGAGGCATCGATTCCTGGTTAAGAAAAAGGCTATGGCTTCCCTTCCAGAAGAACCGCAAGGACTCGCTCGCCTTAAAATCCAAGGAAGCGGAGATGTCGCGGTCTGTATTGTGCTCCTCGATGTCAAAAACCCGGAGTTCTTTCAGGACAATCTTCGATTCACCGTCCACTTTGCGCCGGAACCAATCCTTATTGATATACTCCGTTCCCCGGTGCTGGTTCTCATAGGAAACCGTCAGGCGTCCCCCGATCGTCCTATTTTCGTTCAACGCTCCTCCGATCGAGACGCTCCCTTCGTACCCAAGACCGCCAACCAGAGACTGGTAATCCGTTTCGATCCCAACTTTCGTGACCGTTTTCTCCTGCTTATAGGCGGGGCGAGTCTTCAAGCGAATCGAACCTCCGCGAGAGTTCGCATCCTGGTCCGGCGTGACCGCCTTCATGACTTCCATCGAGCTCACTGATTCAGCAGAGATGTCGTCCAAAGACTGCCTTGAGCCCTCTCCGTCAATCGTCACATTGGCAAAGGTCAGGTCCGGACGACGCTCAATCGACTCGCGCACACTCGAATCCTCCACGAGTTCGACCGAATCCTTCTCGCTAACGATCGAATCGCTTTCCGCTGAACTGTTTTCCAGTTCGCTCGGTTCGTCGTTTGCCTTTCCCCAGGCAAAGGCCGTCGCGCAGAAAACCGCGATTATCGCCATCCCATATCGTTGGAGCCGAGATTCCTTTAAGAGATTGTCTCTCATATCAAAACTAAAGTCGTCCGCGCCCGGTTTACCCACCTGAAGTCGCTGGCGCGAACGCAACTTCAAATGCCCCAGATGGGAATGCCTAACCTAACCTTTCTAACGCCAGATTTGGACAACCATTCAAGCGCAAAAACCCAAACTTTGCAACTCGCTGGCAAATTATTAAAATCTTAGCAGAAACAACGGCAACACCAAACATCCGACCAAGCAACCGACCGACAATCGCCTCGTAGGGCTGGCGCTCGCCGCCATGCCGCACAAACAGCTAAGGCAAAACCGCCCTTCCCTCGCAAAAGCAGATCACCGCTAAGCACCTAAATCCTAATTTCGAATTCGC
>JAUHWE010000768.1 GCA_030424825.1 Verrucomicrobiia bacterium | reverse complement strand
CAAATCGGAATCCATCCCAATGCGAATGCGAATACTGTTAAGACCGGTCTCCGCGATCTTGGCAAGGTCCCGCCGCCAATCTTCTTCCCCTCTCGGCATCCATTCCGGTCGAGTGGCCATCCCTCCGAAAGGATATTCGTAATGGGTCCCAAGTCTTATGGGATCAGCATTACCTACGTCTCTAATAGAATTAGCGGCAGTTGTCGTCGGCCTATCAAAAACGAGGAATAAGCCGAGGAGTAGTGAAAACCGGAAATACATCATATGATTCGAGGATAGCTTCACATTTTTCTCACTCATAAAAACAGGTTGCGCAGAGCTATAACATTCGTCAATAACATTTGACATCAATAACCTCGGAAAACCGAGTTTGCTTAGACAACGCTATTCTTTTCCTTCAAAATGTGAAATCGGCTCAATTCCCTCGCATTTCAGGGGCCTAGCAAACGACTTTCGACAGGGCTTGCGTCGTCCCTCGTCATCAGAATAATAATACTCACATACCCATCTATTATTGGTCTTGAAAACTGAAGGGTTTGGAAGACCTTTACGCTTTGGCTTACGAGTTGGAATTGCCTGCATATGTGGGCAAATTCTTACTGAATTCCACTGAGAGTCAAACGTAAACCCTTGCTGTACAACACATTATTGTGGTACTCGACTCCCGCCACCTCCACCAATTTATTGCTTTGCAATAGGTTATAAAACTCAAGATAGCGGGCACAACGATGCCTATACTTCGTGAAAGTAGCCCTATTTAGATTGGTGAAAGGTAACTACAGATAAGTGAGCCGCGAGGGCGTCTTCCATGCAGAGAACAGAGCGATCGAAGATGGGGTCCGCGAAGCATTACTACCTAGTCCCAAACAAAGCGAATCAATCAACCCCAGGGCACCATACATGCTGATTATTAAAGGCTTGCTAAGTTACGACTTGCCTACGGCAGGAAATGATTCGGATCCATTCTACAGTTGTAGACTCGGGCGATCATCAGCAAGTCTTCCTCCTTAATTAAAACGATAGAGGATTGCGGTTTGAAAGCGCTTCTCGACGAATCGTCGAAGCCGCGTTTGCTTCGACGCTCGGGCGTAGCCTTCGGGCGCTTTCGCAATCGTATCAATCGCCTTGGAAAGCTCATCGAGGAACTCCTCTTCAAGTTCGGGACTTTGTCCCCTCCAAAACTCGATTTCTCGTTGCTCGTCGGCTAATGCTTGATTAAGGTGAAGGACCCGCATCAACCCTTCCGCAAGAGCCTCATGGCCTCTTCATGCGGAATCGCCTCTTCCAAGCCCTTGTCATAGTCTTCAAGCCGCTTTTCGGCGATTCGGATCTGGCTCCTCCTCGTACTGCTTCTCAGCAAGGTGACGGACGAAGTCGATAACTTTGCCCTTCTCCTCCTCAGGCATCGCTTCGATCTCGTTGATTACTTCTGCGGCGTTCATACACTATGCAATCTGCATGATTATATCGGATTCTTCAAGCCTTTGGTTTAGCTGACAAGTGAGTTCAGGCCTCCGCCTCGATGAGCGTGTCGAAATCGCTTCACAATAAGAGCGAGGGGTATTTGAGCCGATAGCGAAATGCCGCTTTTACCGCTTAGATAAACATCCCTACAATAATCGAGATTTGCCAATTATTTGCAATTTTCCGGAATTTTACACGCACTTATCTTCAATTAACTGCATCTCGGCCATTTCACAAGATACTGTTAGGAAACTATATATGCAGGTAGATGCAACTACATGAAATACCGGGTCCGGTTCGACTCCCGCCACCTCCACCAATTCAGATGTTCATTGTGGATTTTCAAACGTCGCCCTTAGAGCAAAGGACCGAGATCTTCTCGCGTTGACTGGACTACAAAGCGATCATCGCTTTTGTGAACAAACGCAGTCGCCCCCGCTCCCGCCAGATACACCTTATCTCCACGAATACGAAGCATTCCTGGATTAGTGACTCCCACTACCGCCTCGTCTCGGTTGTGAGACACGTACTCTCCGATCTTCCATTGCCTCGCATCAAATAGAGTTTTGTCGCTCTTCGGATCTGGATGATGCGGATTGTAGACCGCTCCGAGCAACCCAAGACTGCGGCGCCTTGGAATATCCACCAGTGGAAAGTCATTGGTGGTCCCAATCACCTGGCCCCCAATATTGGATCCCGCACTAGACCCGATATACGGCGTCCCTGCCAATGCTCGTTTCTGGATTAATCCAACGAGCTTTCGGTCA
>JAUHWE010000767.1 GCA_030424825.1 Verrucomicrobiia bacterium | reverse complement strand
GGAAGAGCACCATCCCGGTCTACAAATACAGCTACGTGCATCCGGACTATATATTGGGCTCTTCTCAGGGTGGATTGCTGCAGCCGATTCAGCAGCAAACGTGGAGTCTCGTTTGGCGAGAGGAGAATCTGGAAGGAAAGACGAATACGATGTTCGGTTTGCAGCCGTATTCCTCGCCGATTGAAGGCACCATGTATTTCCCATCCGATTGGGATACGGTTACAGATCTGATTGCACGGTCGAAAGTGGACTATGACTCCCCCGACAAGCTCGAGGGTGGGTCTCCTTATGAGCAGGTGTTCCAGCATAAATCGGCGCTCATCGCGCTGTACGATATTCCAGAAGGCACGCGATTTCCATTAATAAGCACCTTGTTCAGTCGGGATATTAAACAGCGTATCGAAGATCATTCCGGATGGATCTTCGGCCAAGGTGGGCCTCTCTATATCGCCTATCGTCCCTTCGCCCCGGGCGAATGGAAACCAGTCGATTGGACTGGACTGCTCAAAGGGGGAGCGGGGGGATGGTTCAGTACCGGTTTCAAAGAGCTCTCCGAAGGTAGTCAGTGCTTGGTGAGTCGATCGTTGAAGAATGGCTATATTTTGCAGGTGGCACCCGTTACCGCATTCGCATCGTATGCGGAATTTCAGGACACCATTCGAGCCTTGCCCATAGAGTTTTCGCTGGAGCCGACCCCGAGCGTCCGTTTTACCGGATTGGACGGGGTAGCGTTAACGGCCCGATATGGCGGTACGCCAACGGTTGCGGGCAAGCCGGTCGACTATTCGAAATGGAAACTGTTCGATGGGCCTTTTGCCCAAGCCGAGCGCAAAAGCCAGACGCTGGAGATGATCCATGGCCAACAGCGCTATTTCCTGGATTTCAAAAATGGCAGTGCCAAAACTTCAATCGTGACCGAACCATGAAACGCTGGCTCATAATATTTATAGGAGGGCTTGCGCTTGGCGTCGTATTGTCGGCTGAGCCGAAACAACGGTTGTTTGTGGCCTTTGCCATGACCAAAGCCCAGCAGGCGAGTTCGTTGCCGACTGATTCTGGCGTATTCCTTCAGGGGCAGGAAGCGGGTCAGTGGAACCGGATCGGTCCGGTAATCCAAGCCATGAACAGCATTGCGGCAGATCCTTCGGACCCGACGACTCTTTACATTGCTTGTGGTAACGGAATCGTCCGTTCGAAAGATGGAGGCGAATCATGGCGAATGGTCACCGGCTGGCGCGAAAGCGATTTTACGACGATCGCCATAGATCCAGAAAATGGGGACAATGTGTATGCGGCCTCAGTCTGGGGTTTGAGCGTAAGTCGTGATGGCGGGGAGAGCTGGAATCCATCCAACCTAGGGCTCAAGGAAAAATATTGTCGCAGCGTAATTGTCGATGAGCGCAATCCGAAGCGATTGCTTCTGGGAACGGGCGTGGGCATTTACCAAAGCCGTAATCAAGGACGATCATGGAATCCCGTCAGAACCTCCCCTCAATCGAACATATTGCGTTTGTCGCGGAGCGAAACGGATTCGGACCTGTGGATCGCGGGAACAGAGGGACAGGGGGCTTTCCTTTCCCGAAATGATGGAAGAACCTGGAACCCTGTGGCGATGAAACTCAAGGATCGCAACCTGTACGGAGTCGCACTTCATACGAGCGATGCGAGTCGAATGGCCGTGGGCGGCTGGGGCTCGGGCGTCTGGATTTCGGAAGACGGAGGAGAGACTTGGATTGATCGAGGAGCGGGATTGCCGTCTCCGAATGTGACAGCCGTGACATTCGACCCTAACGTTCCGGACCGGCTATGGGTCTCAACGTTCGAGGAGGGGACCTACTACTCCGATGATAGGGGTAGCACTTGGGTCGATGGCAATCTGCACGGAGCCTACGTCCTCGATCTGGGTTCGATTCCCGCAGCAAAGTAGCATGAGCACGAGGCGAGCATTTCTGAAAGGAGTGGGTTCGGCCTCAACGCTAACCCTGCTGGGAGCTTGTGCAGATGAATCCAATACAATGATTTCGGTGCCGGATGCAAAACAGCGGACGAAGGTCAACGCCTTGCTCATTAGCGCCACGACGAATCCCGGACAGAAATCGCTGGAGCACGCTCATACAATGATCGTGGATACTTTTGGAACGGCCAAGCGCATACTCTTGATCAATTTTGCCAGCCTTCCCGAGAAGCGCGATAGTTACGCAAAGCGCATGCATGCTGAATTTTCGAAAATTG
>JAUHWE010000087.1 GCA_030424825.1 Verrucomicrobiia bacterium | reverse complement strand
AAGGGACGCAGTTCGAAGGCGGCTTTCGTGTGCCATGCGTCATGCGATGGCCGGGGACGATTCCAGCGGGTAGCGACTGTGACGCATTGACTGCGACGATGGATCTGCTTCCCACGGTCGCAGCGCTAGCCGGAGCCGAGTTGCCCGCCAACCGGATTATCGATGGAAAAGACATTCGACCACTGCTTATGGGTGAGGAGCCGAAATCGGCTATTCGCGAGACCCTCTACTACTATGGGGGAAGAAATTTGCGAGCCGTCCGCAAGGGGCCGTGGAAGCTCGTCTTTCCTCATACCTACTCGGTACCTGGACCTCCCGGAGTAGACGGGATCCATGGCCAGTTTGAAAAGCGTTCGATCGAAAAGTCTCTTTTCCACTTGGAAACGGATGTGGGTGAAACGAGGAATCTGGTAGCCCATTATCCGGAAGTGGCTCGTGAGCTGGAAGCGCTAGCGGAGAAGGCCCGTCAGGATCTGGGTGATGGGGAACGAGAGGGTGCAAACCGTCGTCCGGTTGGAAGACTGGCGGGAAACTAGGATTTTTGATGGTAGGGCAGTACAGCTGGGCCAACTGTATTATCTGGCCAACCTTTCGAACAATCAACGGTTTGATCGTAGGGCCAGCGCTCGCGCTGTGCCGCGTCGCTTAATCAAGAACCTCCTGCACGGCGGCATGGCGCAAGCGCCAGCCTTACCACTAGTGTGTGGTAACTTTGCGAGATTGCCTTAAGGTAGGGCGACGACCTACCTAGAGTTGATTGTCCAAAACCTGTCTTAGTTAAGGTATTTAGTAATTGTAGTTACGGTTAGATATGCGACGTTGAAAACGTCCGTTGTTGAGCGGATTTCTTTTACTCCTATATCCATTTTCTTGACCCAACCAAAAGCCCTCTCGCTATGCACAGGTTTCTCGCCTTCTTATTCCTTATTTTGACTCCAATTGGCCTTGAGGGCCGGTCTCCCAATTTTGTCGTCATCTTTTGCGACGATCTCGGCTATGGCGACCTGGGGTGCTTTGGCAACCCAACCATCAAGACGCCTAATCTGGACCGCATGGCGGCCCAAGGCCAGAAGTGGACTCAGTTCTATGTGGCGGACCCGGTGTGCACGCCGAGTCGAGCTGCCCTGCTAACCGGGCGTTATCCCATTCGGAACGGAATGACGTCGGCGAAACGAGTGGTACTATTTCCGGATTCTGCGGGGGGCTTGCCTGCAAGTGAGAATACGATCGCCGAGATCCTGAAGCAGAAGCACTACGCAACCGCCGCGATAGGAAAGTGGCATCTTGGTCATTTGCCCCAGTATCTTCCCATGAAGCAGGGCTTCGATTCCTATTACGGCATCCCGTATTCAAACGATATGGACAAAGTGCAAGGGAGTCCTAATTACAGGCAAAACGCAGTCGATCCAAACTACTACCCGGACATTAACGACTACAATGTGCCGCTGTTGGAGAACGACAAAGTCATTGAGCGCCCCGCGGATCAGAACACTATTACTGAACGGTGCACGGAAAGAGCGGTCGAGTACATAAAGGACAATCGCGACCAGCCTTTCTTTCTCTATCTCGCCCATTCGCTGCCCCACATTCCCTTGTTCGTGTCCGAGCCTTTTCGGGGACGCAGCTTGCGAGGGCTTTACGGAGATGTGTTGGAGGAAATTGACTGGGGCGTCGGTCGGATCCTGGAAACAATACGCAACGAAGGCATCGAGAAAGACACCATCGTTGTTTTCACTACCGACAACGGTCCTTGGCTGGCCTTTAAAACACATGGAGGGTCCGCAGGTCCTTTAAGAGCGGGTAAGGGGACGACCTTCGAAGGTGGACAGCGGGTGCCGACCATTTTCTGGGGGCCGGGACGGGTGAAACCGGGAGTGGTCACTGGTATGGGCTCGACACTCGACTTGCTCCCTACCTTCGCGGCCCTTGCGGGCGCCAAACTGCCGGCTCGCCGCAAACTGGATGGCTATGATCTTTCACGTGTTTTGTCGGGTGAAGCGGAAAGCCCGCGACGAACGTTCTACTATTGGGCGCGAGCGGAGCTGCACGCGGTGCGATCGGGTCCGTGGAAGCTGCATGTGAAGCAACGAGAGCCCATCAACTACGGGCGAGAAGCTCCCATGGATGGCCCGGAGCTCTACCATTTGGAGACGGATATTTCCGAAGCTTATGACGTGGCGGACACGCATCCGGACATTGTGAAACGGCTGATGAAAATGCTAGATGCCCATAAAGCGGATACAGAGGATTCGTTGCCTGATCAGCTTGCGGCAAGAATTAAGTAGAGTTTGCATGAAGTTTATAATTAGCCCAATTGCTTTCCTTCTTGCGATTTCGCTTTATGGATCCGTTGAAAACGATCTTTTTGATCTCCATGCCATTCGTGACGCATCGACGCTTGAGACCAAAGTTCTGAGCGACTGGCAACTGTCCCAGCAGGATGCATCCATTCGACAAAAGCTCATTGAAATCACGGTATGCGAGTGGTGGACGGGGCAGAAAGTACGGATACCAGTCACCTTGAACGTTCCAGTCAACGGGCCGCCTTGCCGCAATGTGTTACTCATGAACATGGGCTTGAATCTGAAAGTGGCTACGCCGAACGGGGTTGCTCGGACCCTGCTCAAGGAATACGGGGTAGGGGTAGTCCTTGTCGGAATGGGAACGATCGAGGGGATGAATCCATTGGGCCAGTTGCATCTAGGAATGCGCCAGCAATTACTGGATACGAAACGGGTACGTTATTCAGCCGGATGGATTTGGGGGATGAGTCAGATGCGTGGCTTAACCGCGGCGATCGCTGAGAGCGACTATTTTCGTCCGGAGAAAGTCCTGGCTACAGGGGGATCGAAGCGAGGAGTCGGTTCCATTGTGGCCGGAATTCACGACGACCGTTTCACCGCAATTCTCCCAGTGGTCGCTCCACCTATAGGCAACCCGGGAGGGGTCTTTGTGCAAGGGACAGAGCCTCGGTCCGTAATTGAGGCGGACAAGCGATTCTATGCGGATCTGGATGCGGGAAAACTTGGCTTGGATCAGTCGATCAAGGAGGCCCTACTAGACCGTGCCGCTCGTTGGGGCAATACACGGATTACAGTGGAGCAGGCCCGAGGAGCGGGATGGTCGAAAAAGGAGATTGCTCAAATCGAAAACAAGGTGAGGGATTTTGCCCGTATCGTGAACTACTTGCCGCAGGTCCAGGAGCGAGGACTGGATTACTTCTTTAATGTCGGAACGAACGATAACGTGACTCCCGGGTTATTGGAGTTGGGGAAGCGTTTTCCCGATTTTCCGGTCTACATCGTTCCGGGCGGCCAACATGGGGGGCCGGGCACGGCTGGATTTACGCGCCGCGTGACCACGCTTCGGGAGGTGGATGACAATTTGATGAGTTTTGCAAGGTATCATTATTTTCAAGACAGAAGATTTCTCTTTCCTCCCAAAATTGAAACTGAATGGAATGCTGCGGCACGGACCTTGGTTGTGAAGGCGCGGTTTGAAGAAGGCATTGAGCCTGAAGAAAACCAGATCTGGTGGGCCATCGACACGAGCGAACCCGGTACGCTGGCATCTCAGTACGATACTTGGGAACAAGCTCCTCTCCGTTCCGTTGGTGATGGGCATTACCGCGCAAAACTGGCTTTCCCGAAAAAGCCAAAACGGCTTGATTTTGTGACGGTACACACGCACATTGAGAATGGGTTGCCGCTAACCATTTCAGGGCCCTATTTAAGATTCCCCAATCATTAACCTTCAAAAGAAAACCTCATTTATCATGGTACAGAGTTCTACGCAAACAACGGATCAAAGCCGCACCAGTTGGTCGTTCAATCGACGGACACAGTATACAAATTTTGAAGCCCATCTCGTTTCCGGAGCCCTCGGGGCCGAAATCAGCGGGGTCGATATCTCGAAACCGCTCAGCGAAGAGGTTGTAGCGGACTTGAGGCAGGCCTTGCTGGACCATTTGGTGATTTTCTTTCGAGACCAGAAATTGGAGCCCGCTCAGCAAATCGCATTTTCGCGTCAGTTTGGCGAATTGGATGAGCACGATTTCGTCAAAGGGATGGAAGGCTATCCAGAACTCATTCGGCTGGTGCGTGAAGCGGACGAGGAAGGCATGAATTTCGGTGGTGTTTGGCATTCTGACGTCACCCACATGGAACAGCCAGCGCTGGGTTCGGTGCTCTATGCTGTGGACGTACCGCCGTTTGGCGGTGATACTCTGTTTGCCAATCAATACCTGGCCTACGAAACGCTTTCACCTGGGATGAAGAAAATGCTCGATGGACTCACCGCGGTCCATTCTGCGGAAGGCCCGTTTGGCCCACAAGGGCGTTCGAAGTCGAACTGGAAGAACATGCAAGTGGAAACCAGCGATAAGGCGCTGATCGAGGTAGAGCATCCCGTTGTTCGCACGCATCCTGAAACCGGTCGCAAAGGCCTTTTCGTAAATGGAACGTTCACGCTACGGTTCAAGGGATGGACCGGGGCCGAGAGCGAACCGCTCCTGAAATTCCTGTTCAGCCATGCGAGTCAAGAAGCCTTCACCTGTCGATTTCGTTGGCAACGAGGATCCGTCGCGTTCTGGGATAACCGGAGCGTGATGCATTTCGCCTTGAATGACTATAATGGGTATCGCCGCGAAATGCTTCGATCGACCATTGCGGGAGACCGCCCGTATTAAGGTTTCCTCTGCGTGCGAATTTCTATGTCGCTGTTATTCCAATGGCTATTATGCCTGAAACCAGCCGGTAGTTTTTTTACAGATACCCACCAGCATCAGCATTACGGGTACTTCGATTAGCACACCAACGACAGTTGCCAGTGCGGCTCCGGAGGAAAGGCCAAACAGCATCACCGAAGTGGCGATAGCGACTTCAAAGTGATTGGAGGCGCCGATCAAAGCGGCTGGAGCGGCATCTTCGTATTTAAATTTCAGGAAGATAGCAGCTCCATAGCCCAATGCGAAAACCAAGACCGTCTGGAGAAATAGCGGGATAGAGATCCAAAGTATGGTTAGTGGATTGGCGAGAATGACCTCTCCTTTAAAGCTGAAGAGCAGAACCAAGGTCAAAAGTAGCGCGCTGATGGTAATGGGGGTCAGAATGTGGAGAAACTTTTTCTCAAACCATACCTCGCCTTTGCACCCGATGATCCAACGTCTCGAGAGGTACCCTGCGACTAGGGGAAGCGCCACGTAAACGCCTACCGACAACAGTAGTGCCTGCCAGGGGACCGGCAGTTTTCCCACACCAAGCAGAAACCCACCGAGGACGCCGTAAAGCACCAGCATGGTCAGAGAATTGATGGCCACCATGACTAAGGTCAGTCCATCATTACCGCGAGAGAGGTATCCCCACACGAGCACCATGGCCGTACAGGGAGCGATCCCCAGAAGGATGCATCCGGCAAAGTAGCTGCGCCATAGCGGAACTTGAAGCATTTTGACACCTTCATGCAAGACCACCGTTCCCGTGCCGCGTTCGGCTCCCACCGGCAGATCAAGGCCAAACGGCATCTTTACCAAATCGACGGCGTCTGTTCCGATAAAACCCCTGAGCAGCACCCCGAGAAACAAAAAGCCGATGGCGTACATCGTAAACGGCTTAATGCCCCAATTGATTATTAGGGTTAGCAACACGGGCTTGCCGCTTTTACCGGCCTTGATAACCTTGGTGAAGTCGATCTTCACCATTATAGGATACATCATGAAAAACAGGCAAATGGCGATCGGAATGGAAACGACAGGAGCGCCGTTTACGTTAATCGACATGCCGTCGAGCGCTTTGGCGAATCCTGGCGCCACCGCTCCCAGCAATACGCCGCCCACGATGCATAAACCGACCCAGACGGTGAGATAGCGTTCAAATACGTTCGTCATTCTCCGCTCATTGGCGGGACAAGCTTCGTTGTTCATAATTCTCTCAATTTAATGTTTTAAAGAAAAGTATCAGTAAGGATCCTGATCTCACTTCGCGAATTCCGGTAACGCACCTAAAGGCATGGGCTTCCCTTGTGCCATTCGTGCCCTTGGGCCATTAGGAGAAAAGGATTCCGTGGTAGTCAGTCTTTGCATACACCTTGATGAAATATCCTATTAGCGCTTTTAGAGATAGGACTAAAGGAGTGGGGCCAAGGCGTTGAGCAAATAGCCGGTTGCAATTATGGCGAGCGAAGTGATGCCAAAATAAAGAGCGATAAGCGCCAGCCGCATCGTACGGCGAAGCATTATGGCTTCGGGCAAGCTCAGCGCCGCCATGGCCATCATAAAAGCGAGTGCCGTCCCTAGCGGAATGCCCTTTTCAAAAAGCACTACGGCTACCGGAACAATCGCAGCGCAACTGCCATACATTGGCACCCCTAAGATGGTTGCGAGTGGCACCGAGAAAATTCCTGTAGCTTCTATCAAACGATGGATGCTTTCCTGCGGCACATAATTATGTATGAATGCGCCAATGGCGACTCCGACTAGCACCCAAAGCCAGATTTGTCGGATTACATCTAGGGCTTCTTGATAGCCAAACCGAATACGGGAAGTAAAGGTGTGTTTGACCATTCCTTCACTCGGTGTTGCCACAGACGTAATGTCTTTCTCTAGCAAGCGATCCAATTTCATACGTCCCAAGATCGCTCCAGCAATCGTCCCGATTGCTAGCCCGCTTGCTACGTAGGCAAAGGTGACGGGAAACCCAAATTCACTGACCATCAGAATCACCAGATACTCATTGATAATTGGCGAGGTGATGAGAAAAGAGAAGGTCACTCCCAGCGGGACACCCGCCTTCAGGAGGCTGATGAAAATGGGGATCGAAGAGCAGGAGCAAAATGGCGTTATGGCTCCAAAGAGGGCGGCGACAAGGTTACCCCAAAGACCGCCGGCACTCATCCAACGCTTCAGCTTGTCCTCTGCCAGAAACGTGCGGATGACCCCGATTGCAAAAATCATCGAGGCGAGCAGCAGGAAGATTTTGATCGAGTCGTAGACAAAGAAATGGATCGCCCCGCCAGAGCGTGTCTCCGGATCGAGACCCAACCATTCGTAGATTAATAGGTCTGCTAACTTTAACAGCATTTGCCGCCCTTGTCGCCATCCCCTGAGCCGCAGCAGCTACTCTGTTGTGACTTTTCTTCAGCTTTGGCCTTCATCGCTGTGTCCACTTTGTCGACGATTCTCTTAAAGAAGCCGGGCTTATCTTTGGTTTCTGGCTTTGTTTCGTTGGCTGTTTCTTCTGTTTTCATAATCTAATTTTCCTCTCACGTTTAAGTGTTCTGATCAACTGCTTGACGATAGCCACTTGCGTAGGCCTCGAAAACTTTTCGGATTTCATCTCGTATGCGTCGGAAAGCATCCCTTTCGGATTCTCCCTTCCTAGTGGCTTTCGGTGGGTCTTCGAAGCCCCAATGGTAGCGGTTCACGTTTCCTGGAAAAATCGGACAGGCTTCGTTTGCGTCATCGCAAACCGTAATTACGGTATCGATACCAGCGTCTAGAAATTGATCGAGGTGTTTGGATGTGTGTTTAGAAATATCGATCCCGATTTCATCTAAAGCCTCAATGGCATTAGGATGAACATAGCCGGCTGGATTTGATCCCGCACTCGAGACTTCGAAGAGATCGCCGGCAGCGTTTCTCAATATTCCCTCAGCCATATGGCTGCGGCATGAATTTCCAGTACAAAGAATTAGCACTTTAATTTTGGACATGATGATTATCTAGATTTTAATGGCTTGGGCGCAGGCGGCATCTTCTTGCTGCATTCGAATGGTTATCTCAGCCCGCTTTTTGTTGTCTTCGTCAAAATCGATTTCCTCGCCATAACAGTCTTGCAGGCATTTCAGGTTTTGCTGCAGCAGGGGGTGGTCGATTTCGGCAAGGCGGTAAACTTTCCACTGCGCGACACGTTCATCTTCAAGCATTCCCTGCTCCTTCATGTAGCGTAGCTGCTTTGAAATTTTGACCTGTTCGGAATCCAGTATTTCAACCAAATGGCACACGCACAACGGTCCCTCTTTTAAGAGGTTTAGAATGCGTAACCGCTGAAGGTCGCAAAAGCATTTGTAGACCTGAATTATTTCCATGATTTGCATATGCAAAAATGGGCATATGCTGTCAATGGAATTTTCATTTTAGGAGAACATTCCTAATCGCCTAGGGTAGGGTTTAGCTGAATCTGTTTTCGCAATGCCCACTTTCATCTCGGTAACCGTAGGAATGACCAGATAGTTCGATTGCATGAGGATCGATTGAATCCCATCTTCAATTGGGCACATTTATAAGAGCTCGGTTGTGTTTGCGGATTGGCAAACCCAGATTCTTGATTTTCACTTTCGACTTGAGAGTAGAAAACCGATTTCGTTCCAACCTATGTTATCAGCCAATATGAAAGTTAAAAAAACCCTGTCTCGCCGCAATTTCCTCGCTGCTTCTGCCGCCGGTATCTTTGTGCCCACTATCATTCCCGCGAGCGCTTTGGGATTAGGGGGTCGCACTGCGCCGTCGAATCGGATCAATGTGGCTTGTTTCGGTTTCGGTACAATCGCTCACAGCACGGTCACCGGATTCCTCAGGGACGACCGGGTTCAGATTATCGCCATGGCTGATCCTAACCGGAAGTCGGGAAATTATGGCTACTCTGGAGAAAAGGAAGGGGGACGTCTTGTCGGAATGCAGATTGTAAACGAGTACTATGCCCAGGCTGAAGGACGCACTCACTATCGCGGTTGCCGGGCTTATGAGGACTTTCGTGACTTGCTAGACAACGAGGATGTCGACGCGGTCAATATTTCCACTCCGGATCATTGGCACGCGGTATTGGCCGTTTACTGCGCGAATCGCAAAAAGCATATCTACGGACAGAAGCCTCTGGCGGTGACTGTAGACGAGGGTCGCAAAATGGTCCAAGCGGTGAATCGAAACAAAGTCACTTGGCAGACGGGCAGCCAGCAGCGTTCCGATTCGTACTTCCGGGAAGCCGTCGAGTTCGTTCGCAACGAGCGTATCGGTAAGCTGAAAACGATCCGAATCGGTTTGCCTGGAGGGCATTCAGACTGGAACCAGATGAGTGATCGCCAAGCAGCGGAACCGATACCCGATGGGTTGAATTATGACCTTTGGGAAGGGCCCGCTC
This sequence comes from Verrucomicrobiia bacterium, assembly GCA_030424825.1. GTDB lineage: Bacteria > Verrucomicrobiota > Verrucomicrobiia > Opitutales > Opitutaceae > Pelagisphaera. The sequence continues at coordinate 2,177 of JAUHWE010000087.1, read as the reverse complement.
CGCATCGTGACTATCGTCCGGCTCTTTTACCGCTCAATTGGCGTCATAATTTTGACTACTCGGGTGGCATGATCACTGACTGGGGTGCTCACCATGTCGATATCGCCCAATGGGCAATGGATATGGATGAAAGTGGTCCTATTAAGATCGATAACATCAAGGCAGAGCTTCCGAATAGTAGTGCTCTTTATAATACCGCTCCCAAGTTCCACTTCGAATGCACCTATGCCAGTGGAGTGAGAATGATCGTGACGGATACGTCCGAGAATCCCCAAGGCATATTGTTTGAGGGAGAAGGCGACAAGAGCATCTTCGTGAAGCGAGGAGAGATCAAAATGAACCCCTACGAATTGCGTCGGGAAAGAATCCAGGACAGTGAAATTCGCGTTTACAAGAGCACGAATCATGTGGGGGATTTCCTAGACGGAATCGAAAACCGAAAGCGTACCGCGGCGCCGATCGAAGCAAGCCATCGCTCTATTTCCATTTGTCACTTGGCCAATATCGCTATCCGGCTCGGTCGCGAGTCCCTCGAATGGGATCCCAAGCGAGAACGCGTGATCAACGATGACGCGGCCAACAAGATGCTTAGTCGCCCCATTCGTGGCGGCTGGAAATTGAGGTAAGGGCCTACGTTTGTTCAGTGACCGTAGGGCTGGCGCTTGCGCCACGCCGCGTTGGTTAGGTATTGATTGGGTGGATGCGGTCGCTGCAAGCTTCCTTAATTCGTTCCGAGGGTTGTCACATGCTCTGAAACGTCGGGCTCAGCACGATGAGCTCGACGAGATCGTAGAGCCCGTTGCCTCGACTATCGAGTTCCTCGACGATGGCGTCGATCGCAGGGCGGTCTGCTGGTTCCATGCGTCGCCCGGTGGCGTAGGCAAGGAGTTTTGAAGTGAGCGCTCTCCCAATTTGTGACTCTCGTTGCAGCAGGACGTTTTTGAATTCAACGATATTGCTAAATTCAGAACCGTCCGGCATTTTTCCAGAAGCGTCTACGGGAATGTTTTTCGCATAGCTGTCTCTCCATTGTCCAATCGCGTCAAAGGACTCGAAGGCGAAGCCCATGGGGTCGATCTTTCGATGGCAATCGTAGCAGGTCGGATTCTCGCGGTGCTTTTCGAGCTGATGGCGAATCGAAGTCGCCCCCCGCGTATCAGGATCGAATGGTTCGACATCGGGAGGAGGGGGCGAGGGCGGTGTGCCGAGGATATTCTCCAGCATCCAAACGCCACGAACGACGGGTGACGTATCGATCCCATTGGCCGTAACCGTAAGGATCGAGGCGTGACCGAGAATGCCAGACCTGCGAATATCGGGAGTTCTAATTTTCCTGAACTGCATTCCACTGATGTCAGGATAGCCGTAGAGTTCGGCAAGGGGACCGTTGATAAACGTGAAATCTGCGTCGATTAGCCGTGTGAAAGGCAGGTTCTTTTCAAATAGATACCTCGTGAAGTGTGCCGTCTCGGCTCGCATGTGCTCTTTTAGGTTTCGAGCGTAGTAGAGGGGGAAAGCTTTTCGGTCGGGCGGTTGTGTGCCAAGGTCCTTCAAGGTGAGAATGCTGTCGGTAAAGCTGTCGTAAAACGCTTGAGCTTTCGGGTCGCTCAGCATGCGCTTCACTTCATTTTTCAGTATATCCGAATTTTTAATACTACCGTTCGCAGCAAGCTGGAGTATTGCTTGGTCGGGAATGGACGACCATAGGAAGTAGGAAAGTCGAGAGGCCAAGGCGTAAGCGTCCAATGATTGCCCCGAATCGCTGGGCTCGTGGAGATAGAGAAAGGAAGGCGAGCAGAGGATCCGCTTGAGGGCGTCCTTGTAGGCGGCGAAAGCAGTTGCTCCCTCTTCGATGCGCCGGGAGTAGAATTCCATGAGTCGGTCGATTTCCGTTGGCTCGACGGGTCGTCGGTAGGCGCTTGAGGAAAATTGGGTGAGGAGCTCTTTTACGCGATCCGCAGAAAAAGGGGCATTCCCGAGCAGGGCTCTCTGGGGCGGAGGGGGCCAGCTTTCATAAAGGGGGCCGGTTATCTCGACTTCGTGGATCTGAATATGGGGAAGCTTCCCATACTTCATCGCGATCAAGCGGCGATCCGAGAAGTCGACGTTTTTTATGGAGCCATCGGAAGACGCGCTGAGCGCATTGGCGATGGGAGCGAAGTCATAAGTCAGCCCCT